>JAGAPI010000050.1 GCA_017623335.1 Prevotella sp. | reverse complement strand
ATTTTCATTTTAGTGTTACAGCAGATACTGGCTGCTGATGCTTTCGTTGTTGATTACGCGGCGTATTGTCTCGGCAAACATGTCGGCAACCGACAGCTGCTTCACCTTTGCGCAGCGGTTGGCATAGGGGATGGAGTCGGTGAAGACAATCTCCTCAAGCGCCGAGTTCTGTACGCGCTCGCTTGCCGGACCGCTCATCACGCAGTGGCTTGCACAGGCTCGCACGGTCTTTGCACCAGCCTCCTTCATTATGTCGGCAGCCTTGGTTATGGTTCCGGCGGTGTCCACCATGTCGTCGATGATGATGACGTTCTTGTCTTTCACGTCGCCGATAATCTGCATCGACGCCACCACGTTGGCGCGGGCACGGGTCTTGTTGCACAGCACGAGCGGGCAGCCAAGATACTTTGAATATGTGCTTGCACGCTTTGAGCCGCCCACGTCGGGCGATGCAATTACAAGCTCATCGAGGTTGAGGCTCTGGATGTAGGGCAGGATAACGCCCGAGGCGTAGAGATGGTCGACCGGAACGTTGAAGAAACCCTGAATCTGGTCTGCGTGCAGGTCCATGGTTATCAGCCGGTCGATGCCGGCGGTGCTCAGCATGTCTGCCACGAGCTTTGCGCCGATGCTCACACGGGGCTTGTCCTTGCGGTCCTGGCGCGCCCAGCCGAAGTAGGGGATTACGGCGTTGATGGTGCGTGCCGACGCGCGCTTTGCAGCGTCAATCATCAGGAGCAGCTCCATCAGGTTGTCGCTGTTGGGGAAGGTGCTCTGCACGAGGAACACGTCGCGTCCGCGTATGCTTTCCTCGTATGAAACGGCAAACTCGCCGTCGGAAAACTTAGTGATGACCAGTTGTCCTAAGGGGCAACCCAGACTTTGGCAAATCTTCTCAGCAAGATATTTGGTGCTGGTGCCTGAAAAAACCATGTAAGAGTTATTCTCACTCATTTGATTTACTGTTTTTTTATTGTTATGTTTTCGTTTTGTCCTGTTTTGCTTGTGCGCGCCTGCTATTTTATTGCCTTGCGCAGCTTTTCGAAATGTTCGAGCAGCTCCTTGTAGTCCACTCCCTGATGGATGTCGAACCTGTTCCAAAGGTCGCCGCTTATCACCACGCCTCCGAATCCAAGCTCTTTGGCTATGTGGATGTTGTCGAGGTTGATGCCCCCGAGGGCATACACGTGGCGGTCGATGAGTCCCTGTTTCTGCGCCGCCTTCAGCTGTCCGTATGTGAACAGTCCTCGCTCTTCCTTGTATGTCTGGCTGTCGAAGATGTGCTTCAGGAACACATAGTCCGATTTGCTCTTCATGTCTTTGAGCGTGTTCAGGTTTGTGCACGAGCGGCTGACATGTCCGCGGTATCCTGTGGGCGGCTGTTGCGATTCATCATCGATGTGTATTCCGCGCAGCCTGTATTCTTCTTTTAGATAATAATGTTCGTGCACGGTTATATTCTTATAATAAGAGTCTGGCAGCAGAGTGAGCAGACGCTCGGAGTACATTGGCGATGAGTTTGGCTTATATAGATGCAGCTCGTCGAGCCCAGACTCGAAGAGACCTTCTATTATTTTGTTTTCCTCCACAAAAAATGTGGGCTTTGTCATTACGATCAGTTTCATCTGTCAGTATGATTCTCGTATTTACGATGCAAAGGTACTACTTTTATTTTGAAAAACGAAATTAAGAGAATAAAAAGTTTAAGTAAGGTATGAAAAAGGTGATTTCGCTCATTGTTTGCGCCTCTGGCGGTGGGTTACGGGCAGAGTGGGGAGTTAGTGGGGAAATATGGAGTTTTCTGTGGCTTAAAGTGGGTGTTTTGACAAGAAAACTGAAAAAATGCACGGTTTTTTGAAAAAAGTCGCCGAAATATTTGGTTGTTTGCAAAAAACTCCGTACCTTTGCACCGCGTTTGAGAGAAAACGCTATCACAACAAAGTTTTCTGAAACTTTAAGGTGGTTTAGAATGCGGAAATAGCTCAGTTGGTAGAGCACAACCTTGCCAAGGTTGGGGTCGCGGGTCCGAGTCCCGTTTTCCGCTCGATAAGATTGGAACAGAAAAAAGAGCATTGAAGGAATGTTTCTTCTTTAAGCCCAGGTGGCGGAATTGGTAGACGCGCACGTTTCAGGTGCGTGTGCCGTGAGGTGTGCAGGTTCGAGTCCTGTTCTGGGCACTCTTTTTCTTTTATCTTCTCACAATGTTTAAATGGAGAGGTGGCGGAATTGGTAGACGCGCTACTTTGAGGGGGTAGTGTCAATTGTGACGTGGGAGTTCGAGTCTCCTCCTCTTCACTTAAATGTAAACGTTGCGGAAATAGCTCAGTTGGTAGAGCACAACCTTGCCAAGGTTGGGGTCGCGGGTCCGAGTCCCGTTTTCCGCTCTTTTTTATCAAAAAAATAATTCAATTTTTTCTTATTGACAATTTTAGGCGTAGCGTATGTTACCGTCTTTATTGTTTGACATTAAATATATTACGATGAATATATATCTACGGTATTTCGATAACGAAATTTTGGTTTCAACAGCCGATGAGGCAATAGACTTTCTGAAGTCGATAGATGAAATAGGAATGGATGCCAACCTTGAGCGCGAGGTCCGCGCCTATCTTACAAGCAACGTTTTTTATCCCAAGAGATATAAGATACGCCCGCGCGTGTACTTTATTATAATAAAGACCGAGGCAGCCACGATGCAGGACTTCAAGGAGAAGAAGGCGGTGCATGCCGTTTCGGATGACAATGCCGGGCAGGGCCGCGCCAAGGTTGTGTCGCCTGTGGTGACGAAGCTCAACGAGCAGTGCGAGGGCTGGTATGAGGGCACTCTCGATTTCAAGCGCGTGCTGCTGTCGCCCAACGGCAAGTTCCAGTATCAGGACACGCATTTCGTGGCAGCCTGCAAGGCTGTGAGCGGCATGGACTGCTACAACCGCATCTGCGAGTACCTGCGCGAGCGTGTCGACAACCGCAGCCAGTTCCCTTCGGCAAAGGGCAAGAACTTCCATTACCGCTACCTTGGCATGTGGAAGTGACGCCGCCGGTGCTGAATTTCTTAAGAGCCATAATATTTTGGAACCGCCTTAATATTTAGTATATCCGATGAACAAGATAATGCTTATAGGCAATGTGGGACGCGACCCCGAGGTGAGGTATGTCGATGCCGACAAACCCGTGGCACGTGTGTCGCTTGCCACCACTGAGCGCGGCTATACTCTGCCCAACGGCACCGTGGTGCCCGACCGCACCGACTGGCACACCGTGATACTGTGGAACCAGCTGGCAAAGGTTGTGGAGAACTATGTCCACAAGGGCGACAAATTGTATATCGAGGGACGTATGCGGTACAACACCTACGACGACCGTCAGGGACGCCAGCACAAGGTGGCGGAAATTTGGGCAGACAACATCGAGCTGCTCACGCCTAGGGCCGCAACGCCTGTAAACATGGAAAATCAATGATAGAACTACAGGAAAGCTTGATGCAGGTGCATCTCATCATGCCCACGACGGGCGCGCTGGTGGCTGTTGTGATGGCCGCGTTCCTGCTTTTGGTGTCGGGATTCGCCTCCGGTTCCGAGATTGCCTTTTTCTCGCTGTCGCCTGCCGACATGAGCGAGCTTGAGGAGGAGAGATACCCCATCGACAGGAAGATACTTGAGCTGTGCAAGGACTCCGAGCGCACCCTTGCCACAATCCTCATCACCAACAACCTGGTGAACGTGACGATAATCATGCTGCTCAACTATTTCTTTGCCAACACGGTGGATTTCGGCGGGCACTGGCTCATGCAGTTCCTTTTTCTCACCGTGCTGCTCACGTTCCTGCTGCTGCTCTTCGGCGAGATAATGCCAAAGATTTACAGCGGGCAGAACGCGCTGATGTTCTGCCGCCGCGTGGTCACGGGCATAGCGCTGCTGCGCCGCCTGTTCTGGCCGCTGAGCTCGGTGCTTATGAAGTCGGGCACGCTGGCATCGAAGGTGGTGCAGCGCGAGAACCGCAAGCTGAGTGTCGACGACCTTGAGCAGGCTCTTGAGCTGACCGACACCGATGACATACGCGAGGAGAAGAAGATGCTTGAGAGCATAGTGCGCTTCAGCGACGAGCAGGTGAAGGACATCATGACCTGCCGCCAGGACATAGTGGACATCGACATCAGGTCGGCGTTTCCCGACGTGCTGAAATGTATCGTGGACAACAATTACTCGCGCATTCCAGTGTATCAGGACCGCATAGACGTGATAAAGGGAGTGCTCTACGTCAAGGACCTTCTGCCTCACCTCAGCAAGGGGCCGCAGTTCCGCTGGCAGTCGCTCATACGCCCGGCTTACTTCGTGCCGGAGACAAAGATGATTGACGACCTGATGCGCGACTTCCAGAAGGACAAGGTCCACATGGCGATAGTGGTGGATGAGTTTGGGGGAACCAGCGGACTGGTCACCCTGGAGGACATCCTTGAGGAGATAGTGGGCGAGATTAACGACGAGTTCGACGAGGAGGAGAAGCAGTATCAGCGGCTCAACAAAAACACCTTCCTCTTTGAGGGAAAGACGCTGCTGAGCGACTTCCGCAAGATACTGAGCATCGACGACGACGAGCTTGACCAGGTGGCTGGCGACGCCGACACCCTGGCTGGGCTGCTGCTTGAGATAAAGGGCGAGTTCCCGAGCCTGAACGAGGTGATAAGCACCGCCAACATGCAGTTTGAGGTGATGGAGATGAGCGAGCGCCGCATCTCGAAGATAAAGGTAATATTAAAATCGAAATAAAAAACAACAAGATATATGTACACAAAAGACGAACTTACACAGATGGACCAGCAGCAGCTCACCGAGCTTGCAGAGTCTATGGACATAAAGGTGAAGAAGTCGGACGACAAGGAGACGGTGGTGTATGCCATACTCGACAAGGCTGCCGAGACTTCTGCCGCCGAGGCTCCGGCGCCCAAGCGCAAACGCACACGCATAGCCAAGACGGAGACCGACAAGGTTTACACCGTGAACGGCAGCGAGGGCAACAACCTTGACCTGAAGAAAGGCAAGATCACTGCCAAGAAGTCGCTCTTCAGCGACATGCCTCAGACCACCGGCGACATGCCTCAGACCACCGGCGCCGATGCCGCCGTAGCAGCGCCAGCCGTGCCGGCTGCCGCCCCCGCGCAGCCCGCCGCCCCCGCGCCGAAGAAGCGCGGCAGAAAGAGCAAGGCTGAGCTTGCCGCCATGGAGGCCGCCAGGATTGCCGCCGCCGCGGGAGTAATACTCGACCAGCCGCAGGACCTCTTCGGCTCCGTTGCCGCCGGAAGCGTGAATGCTCCGGCAAGTGCCCCCGCAGCTGAGGAGGCAGCGCCCGCCGCAGGCGACATGAACGCCGTCGCCGCCGATGCTGCCGCCGCTGCCGACAATACTTCCCAGGCAGCCGTGGATGCTGCCGCAGCAGCCATAATGGCAGCCGTAACCGCCGCCGATACTGCCGCCACGTCCGGCACCGCATCCGCCACGTCCGGCACCGCCGCCGCCGATGCCGCCCCTGCCGACAGCGCCATGATTGAGCGCCTGCAGGAAAAGGTGGCAGCGCACAACAGCGCCGCTCTGACCGATGCCGTGAACGCCGACGGTGTGTGGGAGGGCGACCCCGGCGACGGCACCGACTTTATAGCCATTGTCGACGTGCCCGTTGAGGACCGCGAAGCTTTGCCGAGCCTTGACATCTTCGACCGTCCCACCACACCGGTGGTACCTGCAGGCGAGATGCCTGCCGTGGCGCCGGCTACAGACCAGATGGGGTCGAAGACTTACGACTTCACGGGACTGATAACGGGCAACGGAGTGCTTGAGCTGCTCAGCGACGGCTACGGTTTCCTGCGCTCAAGCGATTACAACTATCTCTCGTCGCCCGACGACATCTACGTGTCGCCGCAGCAGGTGAAGCGCTACGGGCTGAAGACCGGCGACGTGGTGGACTGCACCGTGTGCCCGCCCCACGACGGAGAGAAATACTTTGCACTTGCCGCCATCAACACCATCAACGGGCGCGCTCCGCAGGAGGTGCGCGACCGCCAGGCATTCGAGCATCTCACACCGCTCTTCCCCGACGAGAAGTTCAAGCTGTGCGGCAACCCCGCCACCACAAACCCGTCGGTGCGCATCGTCGACCTCTTCTCGCCTATAGGAAAGGGACAGCGCGCCCTCATAGTGGCGCAGCCAAAGACGGGTAAGACCATACTGATGAAGGACATTGCCAACGCCATAGCCGCCAACCACCCCGAGGCTTACCTCATGATGCTGCTCATCGACGAGCGCCCGGAGGAGGTCACCGACATGGCGCGCACGGTGAACGCCGAGGTCATTGCGTCAACGTTTGACGAGCCTGCCGAGCGCCACGTCAAGATTGCGGGAATAGTCCTGGAGAAGGCGAAGCGAATGGTGGAGTGCGGTCACGACGTAGTGATTTTCCTCGACTCCATAACCCGACTGGCGCGTGCCTATAACACCGTTGCGCCAGCCAGCGGCAAGGTGCTCACAGGCGGTGTCGACGCCAACGCGCTGCAGAAGCCGAAGCGATTCTTCGGAGCCGCGCGCAACATTGAGGGCGGAGGCTCGCTCACAATCATCGCCACGGCGCTCATCGACACGGGCTCGAAGATGGACGAGGTGATATTCGAGGAGTTCAAGGGAACGGGCAACATGGAGCTGCTGCTCGACCGCTCGCTGAGCAACAAGCGCATATTCCCTGCCGTGAACCTCGTGCAGTCGTCGACGCGCCGCGACGACCTGCTCCACGACCAGACCACGCTCAACCGCATGTGGATAATGCGCAAGTATATCTCCGACATGAACCCGATAGAGGCAATGAACATGGTGCGCGACCGCCTGGTGCAGACACGCAGCAACGAGGAGTTCCTGCTGTCGATGAACGGATAGCCCAGGCAAGCCGGAAATGGATAAATGAGAAAAGTGAGAATAAGAAAAAAGACTTTTCATGCGATGATTGCTGCCGCTTTTGTGGCAGCAATTGTCGTTGTGGCATATTGCCGGCGCCATGTCATTGAGGGATGGCTGATGTCTGCGCCCCCAAGGGTGGAGTACGAGGCGGCATCGGTCAACGTGCTGAGAGCCGACGGCCGCGACGTGCTCACGTTCCGCAGCATCTCGTCCGACTCGCTGCTGCTCGCGGACGATTCAGGGCTGCTCCCGGGCGGCTCAAGCAGGCTCGCGGATGATTCTAAGGATTTCTGCTCGGCGACAGGCGGCACTGCCGCCGGACATGCCTGCGCCGCTGCCGGACATGCCTGCGCCGCCGACACCCTGTGGCAGAGCGCAGCCCTCCACCGCGCGGTGGAGCTCACCGCGGCATGCTGCCGCGAGAAGCTCGGCGAGTATGACGCCATGGAGCGTGAGTGCAGGTATTTTCTTGCCCACAGCGGCATTCAGGACGAGGGATTCACCGCCGTGGAGCAGTATGCCGCCGGCATCGACTCGCTGCGCCGCCGCGCCGCTGCCGTGCTCAATGCGCTGAAGGCAGTCGCGCCAAAAGCGCGACTAACGGTGGCACATGTCAAGACCGCAATGCCCGACAGCACCGCCCCCGGGCCGCTGTTTATGGAGAGCATGGGCGGAGTGTGGCGCGGCGGCCGCTGGTATAAAGAGCCGCGCAGGGGCAGGGGAGTGGGCAGCGACAGCCTGCGCCGCTGGATTAGCGGAGTGTGGGCTGCCGACACCGTGGGCGAGGGGCGCCGCACCGACAGCCTCGGCACCTACAGCGGACAGTTCTCGCGCCATCTGCTGGCAGAGGGCCACGGCACGCTGCTCTCATCCGACGGAGCGTTCTATCAGGGGCAGTTTGCCGCCGACCGGCAGCACGGATTCTGCATCTCGCTCGACAGCCGCAGGCTAAGGATAGGAGAATGGGCTGAGGGACGCTACCGCGGACAGCGCCTCAACTTCACCACCGAGCGAATCTACGGCATCGACATCTCGCGATACCAGCACGGCAAGGGCCGCCGCTACTACCCGATAGTGTGGGGCAGCCTGCGCGTGCGCAGCCTCGGCACCCTGTCGAAAAAGCGTGTCACGGGAGACGTGGACTACCCCGTGTCCTTCGTCTACATCAAGAGCACCGAGGGCATCTCGGTGCGCAACCCATACTATCTTGCCGACAGCCGCGCCGCGCGCCGCCACGGCTACCGCTGCGGTGCCTACCACTTTTTCAGCACCAGGACCTCGGGCGCCGCACAGGCGCGCCACTTCCTGCGCTACAGCCGTTTCCAGCGCGGCGACCTGCCTCCAGTGCTCGACGTGGAGCCCACCGCCCGCCAGATAGCGCAGATGGGAGGTGCCGCCGCGATGTTTGCCTCCATACGCTCGTGGCTCAGCATTGTCGGCAAGCGCACGGGCGTGCGCCCCGTGCTCTACGTCAGCCAGACCTTCGTAAACCGCTATCTGCCGCAGGCTCCCGACCTCATGCACGGCTACAACATCTGGATTGCGCGCTACGGCGAGTTCAAGCCTGACGTTCACCTGGCGTTCTGGCAGCTTTGCCCCGACGGCCGCGTGCATGGCATCACGGGCGAAGTGGACGTGAACGTGTTCAACGGCTACTCCGCCCAGTGGAAAAAGTTTTTGGAGAAAGAATGTGTGAAATGAGGAAGACAGCCCGGAAAGCCTGTCGCTGATTGCATCTTGTTAAGATTTTGGGCACGGATTACACGGATTTTCACGGAAAGATAAATAAGAAAAACCGTGAAATCCGTGTAATCCGTGCCTAAAAGAAAGTGCGGCAGAACACTAAACCTTTCCTTCCTCCGCCTTCTGGCGCTCCTCGTCCATGAGAGCCTTTGCCTCGGTGCTCCATCCCAGCGTCACGTCGCCAAGCAGGTTTTTGTGCATCATCTTGCCTGTGGACAGAGCTGTGAGTTTCACCGATTTCACGGCTGCCTTGGCTCTGTCGTCATCTGCAAGTTTACCTATTCTTGCATGTACTCCTGTGCGCGAGGTCGAGGCGCAGACATCGCCGGGCGAGTTGAAGCAATTGCTCTCGACGGCAAGTTTAAAGATTGCCAGATTATCAATCTTCACAGTGTTGCCGCTGAGCAGCTGCTCCCGCACACATCTCACAAAGTCCTTTAGCAGTCCTTCGATGGTGCCTTCCGTAAACGGCGTGTTGTGCTCATGCATGTGCTTGGCGATGTCTTCGATGCCGAGAATCTGCTGATGCTGTGCGTGAACGTACCATTTCTGCTCTCTTTTTAGCGGATCAAAATTTTTGTACCAATTGAGCTCTAACATAATAGCCTCCTTTTTTAAACGTTAAACAAATGTTTGTGACTTTAGCCACGTTGCAAAAGTATATTTTTTTTGTTATCCCTGCAAATTCTTCTGCTTTTATTTTCAAGCAGTTAACCTTATTTATCGTCACACATTAAAAAAAATTAATTTAGGTGGGCTGTCGTCCGCAAGTGTGAACAAATCTTTTGGCAGGCTGAGTTAATTTTGCCTTACTGCATTTTTTTATAGCCTTACCGCGGGATTATGTTTTCATGTCGGATTCTTGTGTTGCGTTCAGCGCCTGATTGTGTTGCGTTCAGCGCCTGATTGTGTTGCGTTCGGCGCCTGATTGTGTTGCATTCGGCGCCTGATATAGAAAAATTCAGCGCCTGACATAAAGTAATCAGGCGCTGAATGCAACAAAATCAGGCTCCGGATTTTTTCCAATATCCCGACGTCACGTTATTTCTTCCCGCCCTGCCGCGAAAAACTCCCGGCATGGATAAAAAAAGGCGCGCGGGGGAGAGCTCCCTCGCGCGCGTACATTATTATATATATATGCTAATTGAAGAAGTTCCACGACAGCCCGAAGCGGAGCACGGTGTTGTTCTGCGCATAGTGGGGCACGAGGAACTGCATGCGGTTGCCGCTGCCGGCGTTGGCGTGAGTGTAGTTGAGGAAGAAGCGCGTGCGCTTGAGATGGAAGTTGGCGTAGACGTCGATGAAGGGATATCCGCCGAGCTCCACGCGGCTCGCCTCGTTTTCCTGCACTGCAAACTGCCCTATCTGCGGACAGTAGTCGGGCGCGTAGTATTTTGTGAACCATGTGGCTGACGCTCCGAACTCCACCGCCAGCTCCTTGACAATCATGAACTTGAGGTAGATATTTGTGAACAGGTTGAGGTCGGGCACGGGCAGCGCGTCGCTGTTGCTGCTCTGATATGTTATGACGTTCTCCCAGTTGAGCGGTCCCAGGCGGAAGTCCTGGTAGAGCTGCGCCGTCATGAGGTTGATGTTGCTGCCGTTCTGGCGCACGGCGGCGGTCATGGCGGTGCGTCCCTCGGCGGTGGCGTCGTAGCTCATGCCGAAGTAGGTGTAGTTCTGTATCTCCTCAATGGCGAGGCGCAGGCGCGTCTTTGTCTTGCGGTATGCCAGCGTTCCCTCAACCCTTGTGCGCGTCTCCTTGTCGAGGTCGTTGTCCCACCAGAAGTGCTTCGAGTGGTAGTGGCGCAGGTAGAATGTTGGCTCCAGGCGGTATAGCGCCGCCTTTGCCGCCAGCGTGAGGGTGTCGCTCAGTAGGCGGAAGTTGAGGTCGGTTGTGAAGTCGAGCTTCAGCTGTCCTGCGTCGTCGCCGGCGAGCCATGTCTCTCCCGTGAGGCTGTAGTGCAGCGTCTTTCCTTGGGTCTTGCTTATCTGCGCTCCCACGCTGATGCTGTTTTCCGATGTGCTTTCGAGCGCCGCCATGCTTGCCTCCCCGTCAATGACTGCCGGCAGTTTGTAGCGGCGCATGTCGTAGCTGGCAAAGAGCTTGAGCCCCGCCTTTGCCCATTTGTTGAACCCTTCGAGCATTGCCACGGCGAGGGTGTTCCTCATCTGCGTGAACTTAGTCTGGTCGTAGATGCTGTCGCCGCTGTAGGTGTTGTTGCTCAGCTGGTTGAAGTAAGTGTTGGCGTAGTAGTTCTGCGGGCTTTGGTAAGCCTGGTATATTCGCTCGTTGCTGTTGATGTCGAGCGTGTGTATGAAGCTGGTCACGGGCACGAACTCCTTTTTCATATAGGTGTCGATGGAGTCCTGGCGCGCTTTCTCGGCGGCTATGCTGTCGATGGCAGCCTGGTCCACCTTTATGCGTGTGGAGTCGGTGGCTATGCTGTCTTTTTTCAGCTCGGGCGCGTCGCCCATGATGGCGGCTCCCTCGGGGCGTCCCATGGGCTGGCTGGCGTTTGCCGCCTTTTTCTGCCGGCTGTTCCTGCCGCCGGCGCTGCTGTCGGCGTCGGCTTTGCGCTCCTCGTTTTCCTTTTTCGACTCGGCTGCAAACTTTCTCGCCTTTATCTCCTCCTCGGTGCGCGGCACGAGGCGGTAGAATCCCACGTTGTAGCGGTGGGTCAGGAAAAGGTGCCGGTGATCGTTGCGGTTCCAGTTCTGCTCCAGCACGGTGGGTATTTCGTTGGAGGCGAAGTCGTCGCTGAAGCTTTCGGGCAGCGTGATGTATGCGTCGTCGGTGAGTCCGCCGTTCTCAGCCACCTTTTGGTGGTAGGTGGACAGCATTGCGTGCATCTGATAGCGGTCGCCCAGGTACGACGAGTAGAGTGTGAATCCGAAATGGCTGGTGTTTTGGTTGCTGAAGTAGCCGCGGGCGTAGGCGTAGTTGATGTCGAATCCCAGTCCCAGGCGCTTTCCGGCGTTCACTGCGAACTTGGCGTTGATGTGGTCCTCGCCGTTCTGCTTGTCGCCGCATTCGTCGTAGGTGATGTTGGTTATGGGCGACAGGGTGTTGGTGAAGTGCAGCTGGTCGGGCTCCTTTATCACGAAGTCGTAGGGCTGTGTGAAGATAAACTGGCTCCACAGCGGGCGGTCTGCCGCCACGCGGCTCTGGCGCACGGTGTAGTTGTTGCCCGTGGTGTTGTATTGGCGGTAAACTCCGTTTCCCGTCACGGTGTTCTGAAACAGGTGGGGCAGGGTGTCCACCTGCGCCGGCGTGATGTCGCCGAAGCGGCGGTCGACGGTCCACACGTAGATGCCCTTGGGCACGTCCTTGTCGTTGCTTGTGGTGTCGTTGTTGTGCTTGTTGAAGTTTCCGTTTTCGTTGCGCCGGGTTATGTTCCCGGCTTCGTCCATCTGGTTGTATTCCTGTGCCACGGCGCTTGCGGCGGCGCACAGGAATAGCGTGAAAGCGGTGATTAATTGTCTGATGCTCATAGTTTTATCATTCTCATGCTCGCCTCAACCATCTTGAACGACATTGCCACGATGATGATTATTGAGCCTGCGTATTTGTCGGCGAGGACATAGTAAGCCACTCCGGCAAGGGCAGTGAGCATGAATATAATATTAAGAATGTTGCGTATTATCCTAAGCTTGCGCTGGCGCTCCTCGCGGCGCAGCTCCTCGCGCTGCCGTGCTCTCTTGAGCGGGGTGTCGGGTGTCTCCAGTCCGTCTGTTGTCATATCCTGTAATGCTTGTTTTTTGCAATTTGGCTGTATGTTAAGGCTGCAACAGGTTGCAGCCCTACGCTGTTCACTTTTAAATTACTTCATTAACTTCGTTGATTCTTGGCATCACCTTGGGATAATCTGAGCAAGCCCGATTCTCCACTCTGTTCGCACAAGAATTCTTCATTCTTCATTCTTCACTCTTCATTTCAAAAGCGTCTGCATCTTGTTGAAGAGATAGTTTGTGCGGTCCACGGTCTTGCGGCGGAACTTTCCCGAGACGGGCAGCAGCTTCTGCTTGTTCTTGCGCAGGGCGTTCTCGTCGGTAATCCACTCCTCGGCGGTGTATTTCATCGGGTTGCGCTCCTCCTCGTACAGATAGCTTATGCGCGAAATCGTCACGTCCGCCTTTCCGTCGGAACAACGGGCTATCATGGTGTACTTCAGGCGCGTGCGGTCGAGCGACAGACCGGTGCTCTTGAACACGAGCCACTCCTGATAGGAGCCGGCGAGCGTGTGACCGACGCTGTCCTGCATAACCAGGCAGCTGGTGTCGAACTGGTTCTTCTCCCTGGTCATGCGCAGCATGTATTTGCGCAGGATGGAGTAGATTTCGCCTGCCGGCTTGCCCGGGGCGTCGAGTGTGGCGCTGAACGTCACCTTGCCGTCGACCACGGGCACGGCGCCTGCCAGATATTTTGCGTCGGGATTGACCTTTACGGCCACTGTTTCTTCTTCTTCCTCGGGCATCTCCCAGGTGTTTTGCGCGGTTGCCCCCATGGGCAATGCAAACAAGGCAGCTATGATAAACTTCTTCATTTCCGTTGTCTTTTTTTTAAGTTTAAACGTTCTTGTGCTATGATTTTTAATGTTGTTATGTTATAATTCTGCAAAATTACGAAAAAAGATTGATTTCCCGTGCGTTTTGCCCGCGGGTTTAACCTACTTTAATTAATATTCCCGTTTCTTGCCGTCCGCTTTTCCGTTTCCCTTTATCCGTTTTCCCGTTTCCCTTTATCCGTTTTGCGGCAATTCAAAGAAAAACCTTGCTCCGGCGGTGTATTCCTTGTCAATCCAGATAGAGCCGTCGAGGTGATGGGCTATCATCCGGCAGATGTTCAGCCCCAGTCCGGTGCCCTGCTTGAAGCTGTCGAGTTTCTCGAATCTCTGGAATATGGTGTCGATTTTGTCCTTGGGTATTCCTATTCCAGTGTCGGTGACAGAGAATTTCAGCTTCTGCCTGCCGCTTTTTTCGCAGTGCAGGTGTATCTCTCCATTGGTTGTGTTTTTGCACGAGTTGGTGAGAAAGTTTATCAGCACCTGCAGCAGTCGCTTTTCGTCGGTGAATATTGTCTCTTCGTCGGCAAGTGAGCTTGTGAAGTGCATCTTCACGCCGTTAGGGCACCTGTGGCTCACGGATGCCAGCGCGTTGTGCAGCAGGGTGTTCACTTTTATTAATTTCCTGTTTATCTGCAGCTTGCCTCTTTCAATCATCGAGAAGTCGAGCAGGTCGTTGATGAGAGTTGTGAGCAAGTCGGAATTGTGCAGTATCCTTTCCCTCAGGTCCTCTTTCTCCTCGTCGCTAATCTCCATCCCCGGCATTGTGAGCACCTGTGCGAATCCCACGATGGCGTTCATCGGCGTGCGTATCTCGTGGCTTATGTTTTGCAGGAAAGCCGTTTTCATGTTGTCGGCAGCCTTCACCCTTTCGTTGGCTTCTGTCAGTGTCTTGTTCTGCCTGGTTATTATCCTGTTCATTCTTTTCTTCTGCCTGTTGTTCCACCACATCCAGATGCCGAATGTGAGGCACAGCAGCATTGCCGCCATGACCACCCTGTTGGTAGTCCTTATGCGCTGGTTGTTCTTTTCCAGCTCAGCCCTCTTCTGCTCCTGTATGGCATTGTTTCGCCTCAGCTCCAGGTCTTTGTTCCTAAGTTTCAGCGCCACGTTCTGGTGTTGCATTTTCTCCCTTTCGTGTATGCTGTTCATCTTCTCTATCTTGAGGTTGGCGTTGTTCAGGGCAAGCGCGGTGTTGTTGAGCTGCAGCTGCTGGTTTTCCAGCTGCAGTCTCTTTGCCTCGTCTTCAATTTTCAGCATGTTTATCAGCGTGCTCATTTCTGCAATGTCGGCACTGGCTATGCGTGTCTTTTCCTTGTAGCCCAGCTGTGCCCTTTTCCTGCTGTACCCGTAAGCCTTCCTGTAGTCGCCGGCGTGCTCGCTGAGAATCTCGTGGCGGCGGTAGATAAGCGAGCTGTCGTTGGTTTTCAGGTTGTCTGTCATCGCCTGCGCCTTGGCGTAGTCCTTGTCCGACAGTGCGTTGTAGAACATGACCAGTGAACTGCTTTTCAAATCAGGATTTTTGCCGCCGGCATATTTCTGCATGGTGGCAAAGTCCTTTTTGAACTGGCTGTAGTTGCCCTTTTCAAAGTCAATTATACATTTTATAATATACATTTCCTGTGTCTTGGAGCGGTCCAGCCCGGTTCTTTCCCATTCTCTGAGCACCTGTTCCGCCTCGTCGTATTTTTGAATCTGGATGTATTCCCTTGCAAGTCTTGGGGCTATTGATACGTTGTTGAAGTGCTCCCTGTGGGTGCTCACAAAGTCGTATGCCTCCTGATATTTTTGTGCCGCCACATTGTATTCCTGTCTTACGTGATAGATGTTGCCGGCTGTGAGCAATGATATGTAGATGCCGTATGGATGCTTGTCTTTTTTTGCCTCGGCAAACATTTGCTTGCTCATTTCCATGGCTTTTATATACCTGTCGTTGTTCAGATATGCCGTGATGAAGTTGTTCCAGGCGTAGTAGTAATATTGCAGCAGCCCCGTTTCCCTTGCCTTTTTCTTCAGCTCAGTCACAGCCTTGTCCATCTCCTCCAGGTTTCCTGTTGTGCTGTAATGCCGTGTTTTTATGGTCAGTGCCAGACACTGTGCCTTTTTGTCTCCTATCAGCATGGCTTGCTGCATCAGCGTGTCGGCTGTGAGCAGGCACGATGCGTTTTTCAGGTTGTTCACTCCACGGGTGTATATGGGAATCAATGCCTTGTTTATGCCAGGCAACTGTGTTTGCGCGGTTGCGCCAACGGCGTATATCGTCCACATAAACAGTGCCAGGATATACTTTGTACGTAAGTTGTCGATGAATTTGTTTCGCATTAAATTTTTTTGCTCTTTTTTAGTTTAAGAAGTGGTGAATGTCTGCTTGATTACTGTTTCCATCTGCTTTTTCCATGTCAGATTGTCAATGCTGTCCCTTATTTCTTTTGGGGTGATGGGTGTATGGTCGATAAAGTTGATAACCTTGTTTATGTCCACGGGCGACTCGTCGGCAGGGGCTTTCACTATGTACGGCTTGTTGTCGAAGTCGTCGTCGGTCTCCGAGTAGATGAAGCACAGTCCTCGTGCGGCATACTCACGGTTCTTCAGCGTCTTTATGTGGGTTATTCCGCTGCGGTGGCGTCCTAAGCTTGCCACGGCAAAGTCGGCACTGTTGAAAAGCTCGTCAAGCTCAGCTCCGAACTTCTGCCCGTGATACACAATCTTGTCAGTTATGCCGTATTTCTCGGCCAGTTCGGCAAAGCCCGGCGCGTGCTCGGAGTCGTGCATCTCGCAGTCGGCAATGCCTCCCACGATGTGGAAGGTTATCTCTCTCGTTCCCCCGTTCTTGTAGTATTCTCCCATGCCGGCGATGAAGCGGTCGAAACCGTGCCAGTAGTGTACCTCAGCCACGCCGATGAAGTTCAGGCTTCCGTCCTGTGCGTCCTTCTCATTTTTCAGCGGAATCATGTCTGGGTCAATACCGTTTGATATACAAATTGTCCTTTGACCGAAAATCTCCTTGTCTTCGGTGAACGTAACTATGGCATCGGTCTGTTGTGCGAGTCTGCGTCTGAATATCCTGTCCACCATCAGCTGCGCTCTTGCCTCTTTTGTAGCACCGCTGTATTCCTGGTCGTAGGGGTAGGTGGGTATCTCAATCACGCTCTTTATCCCAGCCTTTTTGAATGCCCTGAACATCTTGATTGTAAACGGATTTGCATTGTGAAACGACCGTGCGTACACAAAATCTATCCCTTTCTCCTTTGCGAATTTCACCACGTCGCCATAGCAGCACCGTTTTCTCAGTGCCGCTAACCGTCCCGTGCCGAAGTCCTGCAATGGCTCATCGTCAATATATCTTATTCTGTGTCCTCTCCCGTCGATGCTGTATGTACACACATACACCGTGTGTCCTAACTGCCGCAGTCCCTTTATCTGGTATTTTATTTTCTTTGAGATGCCGCTCACCTCCGAGAATCCGTGGTATATCAGGAATAGAATGTTCATCGTTGCTTATTTTTTATGTGCAAAAATACATCTTTTTTCCGAGATATACAACAGTAATAGTATAAAACTTTAAAATATTTCATTTAATATTTGGTATTGTGCGTTTTTATTCGTATCTTTGCAAGATATAACACAATATAAATGTTATTAGGATATGAATGAGATAAAGCAAATACCATACGGAGTGTCCGATTTTGTGTCGGTGAGAGAGCGTGGATTGTACTATGTTGACAAGACTATGTATTTGGCTGAAATTGAGAAGCAGCCCGATACCTTGATTTTTATCCGTCCGCGCCGTTTCGGCAAGAGTCTTTTCATCAACATGATGAAGGCGTATTACGACAAGTCGATGGCAGACCGCTTCGACCGTCTGTTCGGAGGACTGTGGATAGGCAGCCATCCCACTCCGCTGAAGAACCATTACGAGGTGCTGTATCTTGATTTCTCACGAATTCAAGGCAATATCGACTCGTTGGAGAAGTATTTCAACTCCTATTGCTGTGACCAGGTGAATGATTTCATCGACACCTACCGTGATGACTATCCCAAGGAGAAGGTTGATGAGCTGCTGCGCTCAGAAGATGCCGGTCAGAAGCTGAACCTGCTGAACAATATGGCGAAAAAGCACGGTCAGCCGCTTTATCTCATAATCGATGAGTACGACAACTTCACAAACGTGGTGCTGAGCGAGCACGGTGAGGACATATATCACAAGATGACCCATGCCGACGGCTTCTATCGTGACCTGTTCAAGAAATTCAAAGGAATGTTCGAGCGTATCTTCATCACGGGAGTGAGCCCCGTGACGCTCGACGACCTCACCAGCGGTTTTAACATTGGCTGGAACGTGTCCATGGCTCCCGAGCTTGACAAGATGCTGGGATTCAGCACAGAGGATGTGCGTGAGATGTTCAATTATTATAAAGAGGTAGGAATGCTGTCTGCCGACTCTGACGTGGAGGCGATGATAGCCGACATGAAGCCGTGGTACGACAACTATTGCTTTGCCAAGGAATGCCTGGAGAGCGATGTCCGTGTGTTCAACTGCGACATGGTGCTCTACTATCTGCGCAATTATGTGTCATATAAACGTGCGCCGGAAATCATGCTCGACCCGAACACCAAGACCGATTACAAGAAACTCAACATGCTCATACAGCTCGACCGTCTTGACGGCGACCGCAAGGGCGTGATGATGGAAATCATAGAGAAGGGAGAGATAAAAGCAACCCTCATCCCGTCGTTCTCGGCTATGGATATGACCGAGCCCGACACGTTCCCCAGCCTGCTGTTCTATTATGGCATGCTTACGATAAAGGATACATTGGGAAGTCGTGTTGTTCTTGGCATACCAAACAATAACGTAAGAAAACAGTATTACAATTATATCCTTGATGTGTATTCGAAGCAGGGGAGTAGCATAAATCTTTCCAAATTGCAGGATTACTTCGATATGATGTCTTTCGATGGCAAATGGCAGGATGCGCTCCAATATATTGCTGATGCGTATAAAAACATCTCTTCTGTGCGTGACAGTATAGAAGGTGAGCGTAGTATTCAGGGCTTTTTCATGGCATACCTGAGCCTCAACGAGTATTACATCACCGCCCCCGAGGTGGAGGTCAGTCATGGTTATTGTGATTTCTTCCTGCTGCCCAACATGACTCATTATCAGGCTGAGCACAGCTATATCATTGAGCTGAAATATCTGCCGAAGAAGGATTATGAGGCAAAGGCAGAAGCGCAGTGGAATGATGCCGTGGAGCAAATCAACGGTTACGCCGCAGCGCCACGTGTGGAGGTTTTGCGCCAGGGTACGCTGCTGCACAAAATCATCATGCAGTTCGCAGGATGGGAACTGATGAGAATGGAGGAGGTGTAGAATCTATGTGTAAAGTTTCTGTTATAGTACCAGTTTACAATACAGCCCCTTATTTGAGAGAGGCCGTGGGTAGCGTCATGAACCAGACATTGTCGGAAATAGAGATAATATGCGTTGACGATGGCAGTACGGATAACAGCCTTGAGATACTTAAGGAACTGGCGGAACAGGACAGCAGGATAATAATTACTCATCAGGAAAATCAAGGACAGTCTGTAGCTCGCAATACGGCAATGAATTATGCCAATGGAAAATATATCTATTTCATGGATAGTGATGATGTCTTAGAATCTGAGGCTTTATCTCAATGCTACGAATATTGTGAATGTCATAATCTTGATTTTTGCTTTTTTGACGGAGATATAATGCTGGAGGAAGGGGCGCATCCATTGGCATGGGATTATCATCGCACTTCGTTGTATTCAGAAAATATCGTTTATAATGGCGCTGAGTTATTTGCCCAATTGATATCTACATATACCCATCGTGCTGTTCCGTGGTTGTGGCTTGTTCGTAAGGATTATATAAATAACATAGGATTGTCTTTTTATCCAGGTATAATCCATGAGGATGAGCTGTATTCCGCACTTCTTTGTTTGCAGGCAAATAGGGTGGGATGCTTAAAGCGAAGTTTTGTGAAACATCGTGTGAGGGCAAATTCTACTATGGGTAAAAAATACTCACTTCGCAATGTTAGTTGCTATCTCACGGTGATTGACGAGTTGCAACGCTTCGCAAAGAGTAATCCACAGCATGAGGACGTCATAAAAAAATATTCCCGATATACCCTGACTGCTGTTTTCAGCACAGCTTTCGTGTTGAGTATATCGGAAAAGTTCAAAGTTTTTTGGCGATTGGCTTCCTCAGATTATATAAAGTGTGTAGATTCTATTACTCTGCTGAAGTTCTGGTTGAAGCAATCTCATTGAATAGCTTCACCCATTGCGGCATGATGTTTTCAGCTGTGTATCGTTGTGATGAAATCACTCCGGCAGCACCCATCTTCTTACGTAACTCAGGATTTTCCATTAGCTGACATAATCTGTCTGCAAAGGTCTTTGTGTCACCAAGCTTAACAAGAAATCCGTCAACGCCGTCAGTCAGGATGTCTGCCGGACCGTATGGGCTGTCAAACGACACCACGGGTAGTCCGCAGCTCATAGCCTCAGGCAGTACGAGTCCGAAAGGCTCGTATGTTGAAGTCAGTATGAAAATGGAACTCTCACAATATTTCTCAAATATTTTGTCTGTTGGCTTGTGAAGTATTATGCTGTTATGTTTCTTTATTTCGTTTGTTGCCCATTCTGTCAGTGCTGCTGACTCTCCCTCACCATAGAAATCAATCGTCCAGTCCGGATGACGTTTTGACACGTTACCCCAAATTTCAAATAGCGCAGGTAATCCCTTTTGTTCTGCAATACGTCCTACAAAAATCACATGCTTGCTCATACAGTCCGAAACACGCTTAGTAGGATTAAGATGTGCAGTGTTTGTAATCACCCTCACATTGTTGTTGTATTTCCTCCATTCTTTTGCATCTCCTTCTGTAAGTGACACAATATAATCCACTTTGGGAAAGCATTTGAAAAGCTGCCTCTTCTGTATTTTTTGAATCAAAGGGTGAGCAAAAGACTGGAATGTATTTAAACATATATTATGTGATTCTGCAATCAATGGAATATGTCCTTTTATTTTTACCAATGTTTGAACGTACAATGTTGCCACACATATTATTATGTCCGGATTATATTCCTTTATCTCTTGTTGCAGTAACTTCTCAAATCTGTTCAATCTGCTCCATTGGTCCCATATCTTCCTTAAACCTTTATAACGGTATGAGTAGTGAAACTGAATATGCAAGTCTTTTATCTTAACTTTCGGGTCAATTTCGTATGGTATGGGATGTTCACCCTGTATTGTTGTTATGAGTTTCACGTCAAAGCCGTTGTTGACCAACCAGTTGATTTTGTCGCTCCATACGCGTTCAATTCCTCCCCAACGCGCCATGCTTTCGTATACAAATAGAAGTTTCATATATAGTAGTTGTTAAATGTTTGTGGATAACTCTTTGTAAATCTCTGTCACCTCATCAGACACTCTTTGGCTGTTGAAGCGTTTTTGAATAATTGTCTGCGTCTCTGTTCCATATTGTTTTATCAACTCTGGTTCTTGCAGATATCTTAGATACGCTTTAGCCAATGACTCTGGACTGTTGAAATCTACGATAATACCGTTCTTGTGGTTTACTATGAGTTCTTTGGTTCCGTCTGTCGGCGTGACAACCAAAGCCTTTCTCATTGCCATTGCCTCTAAAAGGGCGATGGAGAGTCCTTCCCACAAGCTTGGCAGACAATACACGTCTATTGCGCTCAACAGGTCGGGCACATCGGTCCTGAATTTGGAGAGATAAAAGCAGTCCTCAAGATTGTGCTCTCTAATATATACATACACCTCGTCTCTCATGTCTCCCTCACCAACCAGCAGTCCTTTTATTCTTGGATTCTCCTTATAAGCCAATGCCACGCTCTTTATGAAGTCGAGAGGCGCTTTTTGCAGTGTGATGCGGGCTATGAAGCCGATGATAAACTCATCTTTGTTTATGCCGAGCTCTTGTCTTATATCCTTTAGCTCTTTGTCGGGATTGAATCTTTTCAAGTTTATTCCATTTTCAATCACGACGGCATTTTTGAGCCCGAACACCTCTTCGCCTGTCATGCGGTTGCTCTCCGATACGCAGATGACTTTCTTGCTGTAATGGCAAATAAGTTTCTCGCTCCATGCACGCAGTTTACGCATCAGCCAAGGCTGGTCCTGATGAAAACTCCATCCGTGCACGGTGTATATCATGGGCAAATGCATCTGTTTTGCTAATAGAAACACATTCGACGCAGCCCTGCTGCCGTGAGCATGAATGATGTCTATTTGCTCTTTCTCAATCACCTTTTTTATTCTCTGCTGAATCTTGAGGTCAAAAGCCTTGTCGGTCTCTATCACATAACATCTCACTCCCTCAGCCTCTAAGGTGTCAATCATCTGCCCTGGAGTGAATGCCATAGCTATAGGCTCCACCTCATTTGATGCAAAACCACGTATCAGGTCCAGCACGTGCGATTCACCACCGCCTATTTGTCCTTGTCTTATAACCTCGAGTACCTTAATCGGTTTCATACACTTCATTTTATAAGGTTTGACTCCTCGTCTTTGTATTCTTTCTCGGATGTGAATATTCCAGGCAATCCATTTATCATTTTTTTTATTCTGACAAAGAGACTTTGATAAATAGAACCAGCTGCTTTCATGGTGTTGTTGTCTGTGACTATTCTAACCTTTGAGCTGGTCACAAACTTCAACTTTCCATAATCCTTCATGGCAAGGGCTAAAGAGCCGTCCTCACCTCTTATTATGTCAGTTCTGAATAACAGCCTTTTTCCTAATTCTGTTTTAAAAGCGAACACCATTCCTCTGACGTTTAACTCCGGACGTTTAATGTTTTGTATTCTTAGGTACCAGTCGCGCAGAGTCTCGTAAACGAAAAGTTGCCATGCGGAATGTTCCTTATCTGGGATAAAACTCCATAAGCCATAGCAGCATACCACGTCTTTGGGTTCCAAAGCCTTTACCATTGTCTGTATGTAATATGGTGGATATATTGAGTCAGCGTCAATACACAGATAATATTCACCTTTAGCCTCCGCCAAGCCACGGTTGCGTGCATGTCCTGGTCCCTTTTGTGTTTCCTCATACCATCTTGCTCCCAGATTATCCAACACCAGTGTTGTACTATCTGTAGAGTTGTTGTCTATAACAATTATCTCGAAAGGAAAGTCACTAATGTTATAACACAACGACCACAGGCAGCTTGCAATCCTTGTTCCCTCATTATGCGCAATAATCACCACTGATACAAGTGGGCTTTTCTCGTCATTGATTTTTGCAAGTCTTATCCGTATGTCATCTTTAATAGATGAGTCTATATTATTGTATGGCTTCTCATATACTGAAAGATATTTATCGTACCACATAATACCAGTGTTTAGTTATTGGTGTTCAGTTATACCTCATCACACGCCACCATTTCAACACCGCGATATACCACATACACCTTGTGCAGAGTGGTATTGCCTGTATTCTCACCAACGTTGACAGTGTCGGCATAGCGGCATACCTGCGATTTTGTCTGTTCAATGGCTTCAGATACTTGTTTTTCCGTAGCCTGGCTTTTGAGATATTTCAGCTCGACAATGTATGAGTGCTCCATATCATTATATATCTCATGCAGCGGACGTAGGAATATGTCGGCATATCCGCCCTGATTGTCCAATTCAGATATTGGACGGTAAAACTTGCACTGGCTTGTCAGCGCAAGTGTATATCCATGCACGAAAGCCTCGCCTTTCTGTCGGTCGCGCTGTGATGCAAAAGTATATATGCTGTCGGCAATATATTGGAAGAAAGGCTTGAAGTCGCCACAGTATGCCATCAGTTGTTCTTTCTTCCTTATATCATAGCTGTCAAACGAAAGCTCGTTCTCATTGTATGTATCAAGGAGATAAGAGAAAATCTGTTCCCTGACGACCTCATTGGGGATTACAAACTTTGTGTCTCCCATGTACCTCCCGTCTATGGTCACCATACCGAAATAATACAGCAGACTGATAAAATTGTTGCTGTCGGCAATGTTCTCGGCAGGGAATCCCTCCTTCAGCTCTCCCGTGATGAACCCTTTTGACACTAAGGTCTGTATGATAGATGCGTCGTTTGTAAACTCTTTATCCTTACGTATCAGCATACGCAGCTTATTGTAGTCCACACGTATGTTGTCATCGAGCATCCTGCTTGGAATTCTGCCTCCGTTGTCGATGTATTTATACATGAATGACAGCACCATGTTCGAGTTGTACATAGTGGTCTCGCCATATGCCTCTTCTGCAAAGCAGTAGTTGTCATAGTAAGGCTTCATCACCTCAATGAGCTCGTCCACGGTGTTGTGGAAGTCATATTGTGTGGAATAGTATGTCAGCATCTTGCGCACTTCCTCCTCCGTGAATCCCACCATCTCATTAAACTTGTATGACAAAGAATAGTTGGTGCCGATGTTGAAGCCGCTGGTAAGGTCGTCGAGGGTTACGGGGTTTACTCCCGTTACAAACACACGCTCAATCGATGAATAGGTTCCAGCCTTGATGGTGTCGAAGAATGTCCGCAGATAACCTGTGCCGTGTGTCTCCTGTTTGTATTCCTCCATGCGTGCGGTATCGGAGAGTATATTGTTTGTGAAATGGTCGTACTCATCGATAAAAAGATAAATCTTCAGTCCTGCCTCGTTGCATGTCTTGTATAGAAAGTCCAACTGTTTCACAGCACCTGTCTCTTTCATAAGATTCTCTTTGAATGATGTGGGCAACAGGCGTGCGTATCTCATGCAGAACATGTCAAACTCAGTTCTGCAGTGAGCGTCCATCGATTCACGGTAGTTGCCCAACTCCGCATCTATCACAGCGAAGTTCAGGTTTATCACAAGATACTTGTTATGGTTTTTCGTCGGATGGTCACCTATATACAGTCCGCCATACAATTGCTCAAACTTATCCGCCTGGTTTATGTCGTAATAATGTCTGAGCATCGACATCGTAAGACTCTTGCCGAAACGCCGTGGACGTATGAAAAAGAAGAACTTGTTGGATTCTTCCACTTTCTCTATAAACCGTGTCTTATCCACATAGTAGCAGTTGTCCTCGCGGACAGCCACGAAGTTCATCATGCCGTATGGAATGCGGCGGGGCTTCTGTTGTTTATACGACTCTTCCATCTTGTCTCTGTATTTAGCTGTTATCTGGTGCAAAGATACATTATTATTTTCATATTACCAAATAAAAACAGTTTTTTTGTTAATGTTCAAATAGTTATTCTATTATTTTTCTTTATGTCCGCAAGAATATTCTCGACTATAATATTCGCCAGACATTCATATCCGTATATATTCAAATGCATGTTATTTCCATAGCATTCTTGTTTTGAAAGAGAATCTGCTGATATCCATATTATCTTGTCATCTATCTTTTTTTCTGATAAATGTTCCTTTAATGCCGCCCTATATCTATCAATATTATTAACATCAATTGTGTGGTCTGTTAGCAATGCCAATGTCGTGTATGCACATCTTCTGGTAAAGCCATAATAATGTTCATATTGACTTTTAATGTCATAATATGGCAGTTCCAGAACGACAGGCTTAATCTTTCGATGAAGCATCTCCTGTATTATGAGTGTCGTGTGGTAAGCATAAAAACCCTTTCCGTATTGTCCGTGTGAGTCGTTGATGCCGCAAAACAACACGGCGTATTGCGGATTATCCTCCATTAGCGCTTGGGTGGAGTTGGCGTTTTGATTGCCGGCGTGCATGTTTTTGTATATTGTTTTTGATGTCGCCCCATGTTCACCTTTTGCCATGGTTCTTGTTTGTACACCATTTTCAAGCATCAAACTGTCGATAAAGTCGGGGACGTTGAATTTGTCAGCCCAGTCGCCCCATGAGTCTCCAATGATTACAATCTTTTTAATCGTGTCGTTATGTGAATGATGTATATTAGTTAGTGGATAAGGATTAATCTTTTCCACCCGCAGGCTAAATTTATGGTATCCACAACCCATTCCAATTACAATGAGTGTTACGACTGCAATTATGAATGCTTTATATATCCCTTTCATATATTTCCTCAGCTACGTTCTCCCGTTGTGAAAGCAAGCGTTTTTGGCGCAATTTTTTTTAAGCCTATGTATAGGATATAACATAGTATAAAGGTTATAATAATAGCCCCAAGATAGGCGCATACATTCCCAATTTCAGATGGTGAGTTGTTGACAAATTTGAGGCTTATCCGTCTTATTCCCTGCATAATAGGGTAATGTGTGGTGTAAATGAAAAAACTTGCTTTTCCAAGGCTGTTTGGTATGTTTATATTGTGTTCTACCGCTTTTATCGCCAAAGTAAAAAAGCTGATTACGCCAATAATAAATAGCGCTTTTTGGAGGTATATTAAATATGAGCTTGTTACATTAAAGTGAAGATATATTTCGGTGCATAGCATCAATATGAATAATGTTATGATGTGGTTGAAATATTTGTTTGTCAATCCAATCAAGTCAATATTATGTATACTGACGTATGCGCCCAAAGAAAAATAAAAAATGCTTGTATAGGTAAATGTCAAAGTAGGAGTTGTGAACCACAATGCCCCAACCGCCAGCAGATATGCAAGTTTGATATGCTTTATCAGAATGAAAATAACAGGTGACAACACTTGTAGTATTAACAGATTACGTATATACCAGTAGGGCGAAAGAATAGGTGTTCCCCCTCCAGTATCCCAAAATGCTTTCAGAAAATCAACAATGGAATAATCCGAAACCAGCTTGTTGTTGCCAGAGAAATAACTTTTTGTAAATTCAAGGTTCTGTAGCAGAAAAAACAGTATGATGTTAGCAAGGTTCCAGCAGATATATGGTATAGCCAATGTTTTCATTCTCGACTTTATCTTAGTATGATAAGACTGTCTGTTGGTGAAATTGTTGAAGAAGAGAATGCCGGAAATGGTGAAGTACAGCGGCACTCCCATATTTCCAATATCCATTGATAGGAGATATGACAGATAATAATATGCAGTATTGTCTGTATCAGATATACTTCCCCTTGCAGTGGTATATGAATGTAATACAATAATTATTATCACTGCCGGTATCTGCATCAGAGTGATGGCTTTTGATAAAGTGCTTGTACGTTCCATAGTCCTCTTTTTATCTGGTTATATCCTCAAACAGCTTAATCCACCGTTTGCCAATCTCCTCAATGCAGTATCGTTTAGCTGTCGCAATGGCGTTTGTTCCCATCTCCTTCCTTTTCTCTGGGTGTTCAATCATATAGCATATACGCTCAGCAAGCTGTCCCGTGTTGCCGTTTTCCACGAGAAATCCGTCCGAGGCATTTGTTATAATGTATTTTGGACCGTACGGGCATGCAAACGACACAACGGGCACACCGCAGCTCATAGCCTCAATTATCACCATTCCGAACCCCTCGAAGCGTGAGCTTAGCGCATATATGCTGCTCTCCGCGTATTTGTCTTGGATGTTTTTCGTCGGTCCGTTAAATGTGCATGTTTTGTCAATTCCTAATGCTTCTGCTTGTTTCTTGTATTGTGCCGTGTCTCCAGCGCCATATATCGCCAATTTCCAGTCTGGATGTTTTGATTGTACGGCTTGCCAACATTCAAGCAGCATGTCGAAACCTTTTTCGTACACATATCTGCCAACTGCTATTACCTGTTTGTTCTCCAAACTACTTTGTTTTTGTGAAGTAAAAGGCAGAGGGTTAGGTATAACAATGATGTTGTTGATTTCTTTCCAACTGTTTCTGTCCTCCTCGCTGAGCACAATCATCTTGTCCAGTTTCTTAAGGTTGTTTGTCAGTTCTTTCATCCAGAGTTTAGCAAAAAGACCTTTTAACCAGTTGTAGTCTTTCCCTTCAAAATTTCTGTAGTGTGCTTTATTTATATGCATCTCGCCCACTTTCTTGCTTCCGTCTTTTATGTCGCAGAGGAAATTGATTTCCCTTCGCAGTAAGGACACAGTTATGTCGGGACGTATCTCGTACAGGATGTCCCTCAGTGCCTTTTTGAATACCCGTTGTTTCTTCAGATATGTCAGTCCTTTCTTTATGAACGACATTCCCCAAAGCTCCTCGAAGTTGATGTCGAGATTTATTACGTGGACTTTCTTTGACAGCTCATAATATGGTTCTTTCCCCTCGCCGTCTGTAAGGATGATGTATATGTCATATTTCGCCACATCGGCAAGATAATTCACTTTAGTGGTTAGTACACGCTCTACTCCTCCAGGGATGTAAAGTGATGGGGTACAGTATACTATCTTCATAATTTATAGACTTTCAAATAAATCCAGCCATTTCTGCATAATGGTGGGTTCAGTAAATCGCTTCATATTTATGTGCCCGTTTTGTCCCATGCTTTTTCTTAAAGTCTCATCTTCAATCAATTTGCATATTTCGGCTGCAAATTCTTCAATATTGCCGGGATTGACGAGAACACCATCGTTAGTTATGATATCTCTCGGACCGCATGGGCATGCAAATGAAACGGCAGGAATTCCGCAACTCATAGCCTCGGCAAGTACGAGTCCGAACCCCTCATATCTTGATGAGAACGCGAAGATGCTGCTTTCCAGATATTTCTTGTAGATGTTTTTTACAGCCTCATGGCAAAAGACACCATTACCGGCTATCTCTTGATATGGCCTATTGTCACCTGAGCCATAGATGTGCAATTGCCAATCAGGGTGTTTTGTGTTTACTATGTTCCATGCCTGTATCAGCATGTCGAATCCTTTCTGCCATGTGTATCTTCCTGCTGCGATTACCTTTTTATTCTCACAGGTTGAGGTCATGGAAGGATATTCTTTTATGGGATTAGGTATAACCGTCATGTTTGCAGTATTTCCCCATGCATCGGCATCTTCTTGGCTCAGTACCACAAATTTGTCAAGCTGTTTTATTTGTTTTATAAGCTTGTTCTGCCAAAGCTGTGTAATATACCTGTTGATGAATTGTGGCAAAAAGCTCGCATTGAAGATTCTGTAGCAGCTTCTGCAGAAATGCAGCTCGCCCACCTTTTTGCTTCCGTCTTTTATCTCTGTAAGGAAATTGATTTCTCTCCGCATTGCTGAGACCATAATGTCATATTTCTCTTTCATAAGCAGAGCGGTGAATTTCTGCTTGTATTCTTTTTGTTTTATCCTATATTTCCATATTTTTTTATATATTGGAAACGTGTCAAGCTCGTCAAAGTTGATGTTGAAGTTTATCACTTTAATGCTCTCGTGTAATGGATAATACATGACTCCATTTAAGGATTCTGTCAATAGTGCCGTCAGCTCATAGTCTGTGTGTGTCGCCAGATAATTCATCTTTTGGGTTATTACGGCAGGCATTCCTGATGCAGAGCTATTCCCACCCAAGACATATAATATCCTTTTTCTACTCATCTTTCAGTTTATTAAATAGTTCAATCCACATCTTCATTATATTTCCCTGTGAGTATTTTTGCACTAGCTCATGGGATTTCTTGCCCATTGCAATACGTTTTTCCTCGTTTATGATTAAATCATCAATGGCTTTGGCAAGTGCATCAATATTCCCGTTTTCAACGAGTATGCCGTTTTCTCCATTTCTGATTATTTCAGCAGGACCATGTGGACAATCGAAAGACACGCAGGGAAGACCGCACGCCATAGCTTCAACAAGAACAAGCCCGAAACCTTCAAAACGTGAGCTCATCACATATATGGAACTCTCGGCATATTTTTCCGTAATGTTTTTTGCCGGACCGCACAGATGCAGGCTGTAGCTGATGTTCTTGTCTTTTATTTTTCTCTCAAGACTATCCTTCAATTCCCCTTCGCCGTAAATATTTAGTTCCCAGTCTGGATGTTTTTTTCCCACAATCTTCCATGTGTCAATGAGCATGTCAAATCCTTTTTGCTCACTGAGTCTACCGACACTTATTACACGTTTATTTCTGCATGTGCTGGTTTGTGTATTGGTAATGGATATAGGGTTGGGGATCACGGTTGCTTGTTTTACCGATTTCCAACTCTCAGCATCGTGATTTGTCAGCACCACTAATGCGTCAAGTTTTTTGATTGCTTTTTCCTGTTTCCATCTCCAGTATCTCGCCACGATTTTATATATACCACCACGAGCTTCCATAAGATGGAAGTTTCTGCAATATTGTTTGGCTATGTGCGACTCACCGATTTTCTTGCTGCCGTCTTTTATTTCAGTTAGAAAGTCCAAGTCCCGTCCACATGTTGTTGACACGATGTCAGGCTTTATTTCATATAGCGTTTTTTCCAGTCGCTGGCGGTATCGCTTCATCAGTCTGCGGTAGCAGAGGAACCGTTTGATTATTCCATAGTGATACTGCTCGTCAAAATCTGTCTCAAGGTCTATATGATGCACTTTGGGTGACAGCGGAAACACGGGTGGTCTGCCGGCTTGCGAATCAGTAATAATATACACATCATATCCCATGTGTTCCGCAAAATAGTTTGCCTTGATAGTTAAGATACGGTCAACTCCTCCAAACGAAGTTAAAGCGGTATAAATATATGCTATTTTCATCTTATGCTTCTATGTCTTTTGTATATCTAATCAGCCCTTTCCCCTCATCGTCCAGCTCTATGGCGAGTGGTATCACCTCTCTGCCGTCACCCTTGAAAGGCTCGATATAGTTGTTTGCGAGAATCTGCTGCTTTGCCGCCTCCAGTCCGCCGTTGTTCTGTAGCTTCAGCTCTATCACGTAGATGGCGTTCATCGCCCATGTCACCATGTCTATCCTGCCGCCGCCCATCATGTGCTCCACTTCCGTGCGCAGCCCGATGGAGCGGAATATGCAGCTGATGATGAAGCGGTAGCGCTCCTCCATGCCCATGCTCACAAGTTTCTTGTTGCTGTAGGGCACGTCTGCCACCATGGCTTTCAGTATCTTCATTGCCTCGTCCACTTTGCCGTAGTTCATGGTGTAAAGAAGTCTGTCCTGCTCCGTTATGACTTCATTTTGACTGCGGAAAGTCAAGGCTGGTATAACTATATTATACAGGGCCTGGCGTATCTCGTTGTTTGGTATACCGAGATAATAGGCGTCGGCGTCAAAGTCTTTGATAGTGAGATAGCCTGATTGATAGAGGAACAGACTGGCACCGCCCCCTGTAACGTCGGAGCTTTCCAGGATGAATTTCCTCACGTATGTCCTTTCAAGGTTCTCAATCTGTGTCTCAAGGTTGTCCACAAACTTTGGCAGAAGGGATGTGGCACCGGATGCAGCCCAGTAATTCCCAATTCTCCTTTGTGCCAGTGACGTCACAAGGCTAAATGGATTATATACATCCACCATGTTCTCGTCGCTGAAATGATAACCGTCGTAGTTGTATCGCAGTTTCTCGAAAGTCTGCTCCACTGTCCATCCGTTCTGTTTCGCCATCGCCTCTATCTCGGGCATGAAGTCATCGCGGATCTCCTGCTTTGTGATGCCGCATAAGGCTGCATATTCTGGCAGGAAACTGATGTTCGTAAGGTTGTTGAGCACAGAGAACAGCGATATCTGCGTGAATTTTGTGATGCCCGTGAGAAACACGAAACGCTCATACTGGGTGCATGATTTCAACATGGCGAATACCTCGCGATAGATTGCCGTGCACGCCTCGTGCTCTGGTGTGTGCCAGGAGTGCTGAAGCGGCGAGTCATACTCATCGATGAGAATCACCACTGGATTTGCGCCGTCGTTGCTTGCTGTGCGGAGAATGTTCCCAAAACGTGTTGCAAGACTGCTTCCATCGAATGTCTCTACATTATATTTCCTCTCCAGTATTGTGAATGTGTTGCTGAAATAGCTGCGCACACTGTCTGCCGATGCTCCAGCGCAGCTCATGTCGAACCGTATTACGGGGCTCGCCTTCCATTCCTTCTCCAGCTCCATGATTTTCAGTCCCTCGAACAGCTCTTTCTTCCCTTCGAAGTAGCAGGCGAGTGTGTCGACAAGCAGCGACTTGCCGAAGCGGCGCGGGCGGCTTAGGTAGTTGAACATGTCCCCGTTGGCAAGCTGCCATACAAGGTCGGTCTTGTCAACGTATACGTAGTTGCCTTTTCTCAGCATCTCAAACGACTGAATGCCCTTTGGCATCCGCCTTCTGCTGTTTATGGTGAAATCGTTGGTCATATTCTCTCCGTAATTTTTGGTTTCTTCTGCATAGAAAGTGCGATTTCTTTCTTCTGCAAAGTTACGAAATATAATGAAGAATAAAGAACGTGGACCGAAGAAATGTCAAAAATATAATATTTTTTAATATTATCAAGGTAAAATCACGTGGTAACTCTCTGTGAGAAAATATTGTCTGCGGCGTGGCATGGTGCTCCGCCGCAGACAATCTCGATTAGTTTGGTAACATCTGGATATTGTGATATAACCAGCCCTTGATGATTTCATTCACAAAGTTCTCGCAGCCGTTGGGGAAGGGGGCGCCGCCGCTGCCGTAGCATTCGGCGTAGTCGTGCTCCAGGGCGTCGAATACTCTGGCAATCATGCGCAGGCGGTCGTTGTGCGACGGCGGGCACGTGTTTGTGTGCTGACGGCTGTTTGACGTGGAAGTGCCGTCGGGACTGGTGGCAGGCTGATAGCCCGTAAGGTCGCACCGCAATGCGACATAGAACTGGCAGAGGTTGAGCAGTGCTCCATTCTCGATTTTCAACTGTGTGGTCTTACCCACATGCAACGCCATCAGGGCGTTTCTGCCAAGCTGCTTAGCTTCCTCATTCTTAAGCTTTTTCAGCAGCAAGTTTGTGCACGGTGTGCACAAAAATTTTTTTTTCATAATAATTTGTTTTTAAAATTACGGCATGACGCTATTGTCAAGCCTTTTTTGTTAAACTTATATAAACTACGAGACTATGTAATACACCTCAAAGGTATATATAATTTATTTATTTTCAGTACCTTTACACCCGAAAACAATGCGGAGACATTGTAATAACAATTTTAAATCAATAACAATGGAAGTATCAACCTTCCGGAATTTCAAGAGCAAGACGCCCGAGAGTTCCACCCTTGAGGCTATGGCGGAGTGCATCCGCACTGACCGCAGCCTCGCCCAGGTCACCGCCCTGTACCGCAGGGACGGAAGTAAACAAATCAAGGAGGAAAGCCCCATGTTCGCGGTGGCGGCGCTGATGAGCGGCGGCAAGTCGAAGGCAGACATCACGGCGATGACGGGACTCTCGCTCGTGGACCTCGACCATGTGCCCGTGGAGCGGCTGGCTGACATCCGCGACAAGGCTGCCGCCGACCCTCACACGGTGCTGCTCTACACCACCATCAGCGGCTGCGGGCTGCGCATCATCTTCAGCTATGAGATTGACCGTGGGCATGACCTCGGGCAGCAGCAGCGGTTCTACACCCTCGCGTTCAGCCACGGCAACGACTACTACGAGCGGTTGCTGGGCGTGGGTGCCGACCGCCAGTGCAAGAACGTGAACCGCCTGTCGGGGCTTGCCCACGACCCCGCCGTGTATTTCAACGCTGATGCCAAGCCGTTCGGCTCTAAGGAGATTTTGGCTGAGGGCAAGGCTGCTGCGGCGCACTGCAAGGCAGAGCGGCAGACACGCCAAATACAGGAGTACTACGACTGCGTGATAGCGCCGCGGCTGAGGCATGAGGGCATAGTGTATGCCCCGGGCAGCCACAACGTGTATGTGATGCGTGTGGGGTATATGCTTGCCGGGCGGCGCTATTCTCTGGAGAAAGCCGTCGGCTGGGCGGTGGGACAGTTTGCCGACTACGACGGCACGGAGCAGGTGATGCGCTCGTGCTACAACAGCGTCGCAGAGGAGCGGCAGCGGCATCGCAGGGAGCGTTGCCGTGAGCGCGACGCCATAGTCGACATCGGAGCGATAAAGGATTTCCTCGGCAGTCATGTGCGCCTGAGGTTCAACGTGGTGACGGGGCGCATAGAGTGCTGTCAGCTGAATGCTGAGAAGGAAGAGTGGCAGCCCATCACCGACCGCATGGTGAACAGCCTGTGGGTGGAGATGTCCACCACCACCGCGGTGGGCATCAGCGACATCTTCCGTGTGATAGAGAGCGACTACACGCCGCCCCATGAGCCTTTCAGGGAATATCTCGGTGCGCTGGCGCCGTGGTACGAGGGCGACCGCGACTACATAGCCGAGCTGGCGGCTACAATCAAGGTGAGGGGAGAGCGCCCCGACTCGCCGCTGCTCTTCGCCTATGCTCTGCGCAAGTGGCTTGTGGCGATGGTGGCGTCGTGGCTCGACCCCACCGTGGTGAACAACGTCATCCTGGTGCTCATAGGCGAGCAGGGCAGCTACAAGACCACATGGTTCAACGGGCTGCTGCCACCGCAGCTGCAGCGCTATTTCTACACCAAGACCAACTTGGGGCGCATGACCAAGGACGACATGCTGGTGCTCTCGCAGTATGCCCTCGTGTGCTGCGAGGAGCTCGACTCCATGCGCCCCCAGGAGCTCAACCAGCTCAAGGCTGCCGTCACCATGCCCGCCACCAACGAGCGTGCCGCCTACGCCCGTTTCCACGAGACGCGCCCCCACATAGCCTCGTTCTGCGGCACGGGCAACAACCTGCAGTTTCTCACCGACCCCACGGGCAACCGCCGCTGGCTGCCCTTCGAGGTGGAGAGCATCACCTCGCCCCGCGACCACCCGTTCTGCCACGACGGCATCTTCGCCCAGGCGCTCTGGCTCTACCGCCATCATTTCCAGTACTGGTTCTCCGCCGAGGAGATAAGGCGCCAGGCACAGCATAATGCCAATTTCGAGGCTCCCAACATGGAGCTGGAGATTGTCAGCATCTTCTTCCGCCGTCCCAACGACGGCGAGACGCCTACATTCATGACCGCCAGCCGTGCGCTGCAGCAGATTGGCGGCAGCATCACGCAGAAGCTCAGCGTGGTGTGCATCGGCCGTGCCTTCAGGGAGCTGGGCTTCAAGGAGGCGCGCTGCCAGGGCGTGCGCGGCTACTGGGTGATGGAGCGCAGCAGCGAGGATATACGCCTGTACCTCAAGAACGTCACGCCCGACAGCTGACGCCTCACGATGGCAGGATGGCAGGATGGTTTGCAACCCTCACACGTGCGGGGGCGTGAACTTGACGGAAATGCGAACAGTTCACGCCCCCGCGTATATGACTCATAAAAACTTGATTGCCATCCTGCCATCCTGCCAGAAAAGTGTTTAATGTTCAGTTAGCCGCGCAAAGACATTTGGCTTTAACTCCTTTAACTTCTTTAACTTCTAAAAATCAATAACCAATGGAAATCAGAACCTACAGCAAACAGGAGCTGGCGCAGCTCTACTTCCCCGATGCCGACCCTCAGTGCGCCCGCAAGCATCTGTGGCGGTGGATATGCCGCTGTCCGCAGCTGCTCGCCCGCCTCAGCGGCACCCACCTCTCGGCGCACTCAAAACTGTTCACGCCAAAGCAGGTGGCGTTCATCGCCGAATTTCTCGGCGAGCCCTAATCCGCCTCTCATCACAGCGCTCTTTGACTTGTTGCAACTTTTTTCAACTTTATCGTCCACTTCAGTCCACTTGCGTCCACTTCAGTCCACTTGGCGATTTGAAATTTCGTACCTTTGCATTAGAATCACAAACGTATCGTTCACGGTTGCAAACGTATCGTTCAGCCGCGGAAACGTATCGTTCAGAGCCGCAGACGAGTCGTTTGGTGATGCGAGAAAAAACCTTAGTATTAACCATTTAAACACAAAACGTTATGGCATTAAAATTTCAGTTAGTAAAGCTCCGTAACCCCAAGGTGGAGGGTGAGAAACTCTGGTACGGACAGGTGAGACACGAGAACCCGATAATGGAGCTCGACGACCTCGCCAAGCACATGTCGGAGCACAACAGCCCTTACTCCAAGGGGCTCATCCGAGGCATCCTCACCGACATGGTCTCCTGCATCAAGGAGAAGGTGCTCGAGGGCTTCAAGGTGAAAATCAACGACCTCGCCATCTTCTCGCTCAAGGTGAAGTCGAAAGGCGAGGCTGACGCCAAGGAATGGACCGTGCAGAAGAACATCACCAACGTTCACCTCAACGCCCGCGCCACCGGCGAGTTCACCATCGACAACCTCAAGGGAGCCACCCTCATCGAGAGCCCCGACTACAAGAGCCCGCGCCGTGAGGAGGAGCCTGCCACCACCCCAACAACTCCCGAGGACCCCGGCAGCGGCGGCAGCGGCAACGAGGAGTGGTAAACCGCTAATCAGTGAGTGAGCGGTTGGGACAGGGAGGCACCTATGGCACCCAAGTTTCATCACAGCATGATTACAACATCCATATCACCGCCATATAAGGACCTCCGGCTCACCGCTCTCACTAAGTATTAACCTTAAAATTTAATTATCATGAGTTCAACACCAAAGAAAGACACCTGGAAGAAGGTAATCAACCTCATCATCACCGTGCTCACCGCCATCGTCAGCACCTTCGCAGTGCAGAGCTGCATGTGATGCCCCTATGTAGGGCTGCAACCTGTTGCAGCCGCCTGCCGTTACGATTGCGCAACACCTGCCGTTGATTCGGCCGCAACAGGTTGCGGCCCTACAGAAGCTATATTATTAACCTTTAAAAATTTATCGTTATGCGTAAAATCGACCTTATCATCATCCACTGCTCGGCTACCCGTGCCGACCGCAGCTTCACCTTCGACGACCTCGAGGCGTGCCACAAGGCACGGGGATTTAAGTCAGTAGGCTACCACTACTACATCACCCGCGACGGCATGCTCTATCCCTGCCGTCCCGAGAGCGAGCCCGGCGCCCACGCCCGCCGCTACAACGCCCACAGCATCGGCATCTGCTACGAGGGCGGTCTCGACGCCAACGGGCGTCCCGCCGACACCCGCACGCCAGCCCAGAAAGCCACCATGCGCGCGCTCCTCGAGAGCCTCTGCACCGACTATCCCGACGCCCTCATCATCGGTCACCGCGACCTGCCGTGGGTCAGGAAAGCATGCCCCTGCTTCGACGTGAAAAAGTGGCTCAGCGACATCAAGTTCAGCATTTAGTTAGGAGTGTGGAGTTATGAGTGCTCAGTTGGCTGCGCAGAGTAACTCCTCACTCCCCACTCCTCACTCCTCACTGAAGGCAAGCCGTGAGGCACCACGGGCTGGGATTTTCTATGCAAATTTGTGAAGATTTGTTCAAAAAATCCAGAAACATTTGGTAATGTCGAAATTTCTTTTTACCTTTGCAAAATGAAGAAAATATTTTTAGCTTCATTTGTTTTAATCGTGGCTGCCCTCGCTTATTTATATGTTGACGAGTTCAGACACGACAGGTTGACAGAAGGGAGCATAGTCTATATTGTTCCTGTCTATGGGCAGAGCCTTGCTCTCGGCGAGGAGGCGCAGCCTGTGACTGATTTTGCACATTATGGCGACTCGACACTCCATCATGTCAAGACACAATACATGGACGAGAAATTCGGATATTTTGCTTTAACTCTCCTGAAGCAACGGGTAAAAAGAATACTGCACAGCAAGAACCGCCAGTTTGAGACATCCGTGTATGGCTTGGGCAAGGCTTTTGTAGATGCTGGGTTAGGTGACAATGTCTATCTGTGTACGTTTCCCGCAGGACAGGGAGAAACGGGAATAGAATATTTAGGCTCTGACTCTCCTGCATACGAGAAACTGATGACAGAGCTGAGGATGGCATACGACAAGGCTGCATCAATGGGCTGTAGGGTAGAGGTGCCTGCGATATGCTGGATGCAGGGAGAAAACGATCTTGTGTGGGAGACTGGCAAGGATTATTCTTCACTTTTACAGCGGTTCCGTGAGGATTTTGAGCGTGATGTCAAGAAGATAACGCGCCAGAGCCGCTCTGTGGAATGTATCCTGTATCAGACAAACTGCTTGTCGCTTTCCCGTGACTCATTCATAATGAATGCTTATCAATGCAAGCAGATGCGTGTGCCTGAGGCACAGCGCCAGCTGATTTCCAATAACAAGCATTTTCACGCAAGCGGACCAGTCTATCCGTATAATGTCATGCGTGAATATGTCCATATCGATGGTGAGGGGCAGTATCGTATGGGTTATCTTGAGGGGCTTACTCTTTGCCGTCTGTTAAAAGGACAGAGCTTTGAGGGCTTACAGCCGGAGAATATCCGCCGTAGTGCCGACACGCTTATTGTCTCGTTCAATATTCCTTGCAAGCCGCTGCAGCTCGACACCGTCACGGTTACGAAAGTCTCCAATTATGGCTTCAGTGTCATCGACAGCACCAATACCAACATTCTTCATGAGGTGCTGCTGAGAAATAATAAAATCTATCTTGTATGTGACGACGATAAGTCAACAATGAAAAACGCCGTTGTCCGCTATGGCTGCAACGGCGACCACTGGAAAAGTGGACGGAAAAGCGGACCGCGCGGCAATCTGCGTGATAGTCAGGGCAAGAATGTAAAATGCACAGTGAATGGCAGGAGGTTTGATGTCGCCAACTGGTGCTATTTCTTTGAGAAAGGACTGTAGATTGTCAAATTTGTTGTCTTTTACAGAATGATGTATATATGTTTAATCCGACAATTTTTAAAAATGATATTCGCAATTTTTCTTTTATGCATATATTACTATTTCTTATATCTCGCCATGATGGAGAATATTGTCGTAATTGGTTATAATAATTTGAAATGTTTGCATCGGGATATTCTTTTTTTGTGGTAATTAATCGTTGAAAAACTCTCATAAATGCAACAACTCTTTCTTTTTTTAAATTCTGATAGTTGTATAGCTTCTTATAATTCTTAAATTGTGATGTAAAATGGTCTATATGTTTATTGAAGGAATATTTGCAATTTGAGATAGAGTTTTTGCGCAGGAAATAATAATATATACCAGATGTTGATATATATATTTTTTTTGCTACCTCTGAGAAATCGGTAATTAAATAAAGGTCTTCGAAAACATGATTCTCAGGGAAACGTATATTGTCAAAAATGTTATGTCTGTAGAGCTTATTCCATACAGCAGGAGTGATTGGGTTTCCTCTCCACCAGTTTGTGAATATTTCTTCTTCACCACAAAAAGTTAATGGACCCATTATTTGCAAATTTGCCTTATCTGTTCCGTAATTCCAGTATGTTGGAAACTCCAATATATCTATATCCTCATGTTCTTCCATATATTTTATGTTCTCTGAATAAGTATTAGGAGAAATGGAATCGTCGGAATCAACAAATGTTATGTATTTGCCTTCAGCAATATCCAGTCCAGCATTTCTTGCAGAACTGAGCCCTCCGTTTTTCTTGTGAATAACTTTAACCCGTTTGTCTGATTTTACATATTGGTCGCATATAGCGCCGCAATTGTCAGTAGACCCGTCATCAACTAAAATTATTTCACAATTTATTGATTGGTTTAATATTGAATCAATGCAATTGATAAGGTATTTTTCTACATTATATACGGGGACGATAATACTTAGTATAATGGTATCCATATTTTATCCTCTAAATTTGTTTATTCCTCTTGTTCTGTCAAAAAAATCTAATACGTCATATTTGAATGCTCTTAATATAATGGATAGACTTCTTGGATTGTTTAAGCGAATCCATGTTTCGGGTATCATGTCTTCTGTTTTATAATGACTTAAATGTTTTCCAAACCATTGTTTAGGGGCTATAACAACTTTATTCTTATTGTTGTTTAACCATGCTCCCCACCAGCTAAAAGTTGAGTTACTGATGATATTGTGGGTGCATAAAGTTTGAAGATATAAATCAACAATGGCGCTTTCTTGGTCGGAATAAATGAAATTTTTTCCTTTAAAATGCGCTTTACACCATTCAATATCATCACTCAATATCAAAAACAACTTGTCTTTTCCAAAATATCGAATAGCATTTTTATAATAGGTCAGACTGCATAGTCTTTGTCTTCTTGGTCTATAAACGTAGTCACCTCTTCTAACATGTAATGAAATGACTTCTTTTTTCAACAGATAGCCATATTTATTGTTTATATATTTATATGTATCTTCATCTATAGAGAATAAATTGCGTACTAATTCTTTATTAAAAAACTTTTCGCTTTGAAAATATCCCTTCAAATAAATTCTGTCATGATATGGTAAAGGTGAATAGTTGAATCCATCTTGTTCATATTTGATAATGTCTGTTGGCATGTCCTTTATAAAGGATACATTCCGCAAAATATTATTTTTGTATGCATTTATCGATGTTTCCAATTTCTGTCCATTAGGTAGTATAAAGTCACTTATATATGCTGCATAATTTGTATTGTTATAGCTGGCTAAAGATGCAGCCGCAGCAATTTGAAATAGATTGTTTCCCAATCTGTCTGTTAGTTCTACGTATACCATATGTTTTATAATTTGTTTGTTGTTTTAAATCGTTTTACAAAATCTTTTGTCCCATATCCCACAAAGAAAAGTAAGGGTATGTTTATTGTTAAATATATTAATGTTATTAATCCTCCATACAGAATAAGCTTATATAGCGAACTCTCTACTGACAGTGAGAATATTTTAACGATGAAATATGTTCCAGTAAATGATAATATAAATATTATATGATATCTTAAAACGCCTTTCCAATAATGTGAGATAGGTAATTTAAATCCTTGACTGAATAAATAGTAGGGTTTCCATAATACAACTATTATGAATACACTTACCAGTTTACCTAAAAGAATACCAATAATACCATATTTCATGCCCACGATAATGGTTATAGATACATTTATAATTAATTCAGTCCACGCAGACCATGTGTCAGCATATAGACCGTATGCATGATTGAAGATATCTACGACACCCCGACTTTGCATTATGTATAAATTAATTAAAAGCAATATTAGTATTTGTTTTTCTAATATGTATTGAGGACCAATCCATAGGGAAATAAAAGGTTCCAAAAAATAGAATATGGTAAAGCACATTAAACCTGCAATAAAATATCTTATTGCCATCAATTCCCAGAAAACTTTTTTTATGTTTTCCTTGTTGTTCTCTGCCACTAAATTTCCTACACCTGCCCTGACACTGTCTAATGCATTAGTGAAAAGTTGGGATAATTTGGAAATTATCATGGTGTAATTATTGTAATATGCAACCATTTTTAATGAGACAAACGCATATACCATAATTTCATCACTATGCATAAGAATGAAATCTTTTATTTTGTGTATGAAAATTTGCTTGGTGTTTGTTAAAATACCAGGATACTTCTTTAATAGAAGTTTGCCTGAGCCAATATTGCTTTTGAGCCAAGGATATTCCTTATTTATCTTCCAGTTGAGCACAGCACAGCCGATAAGTCCAAACACAAATTCAATGGCAACCCATACATAAAGATTTCGGTAATAAAATGCGAGAAGTATCTGTAATGCAATCTTCACTAAGCCTGCTGACTGAAAGTAGATGGCTACAACATAGTTCTTTTGGTCTGCGGTTAGCAATATTTGACGATAGTTGATGAAGTAGCCGATGAGCGAGCTGCCGAGGAAGGAATAAAAGGCGAAATACACAATGCCTAAACTGATTTCTTCCTTTGCAAAGAAAAAAGGGAAAAAACAGCTGATGATTATACCTGCCGATAGAATGATAAGGCCGATTTTGTGATATAAGTATCCAAACACTGAGATTATTTCGTTTATCTTTTTACAGTCGTGTGATTGTATTGGTTTAAAAAGAAAAAAGCTAATTGCGCCACCAACACCAAGTTCAGCAAGGTTAAGATACCCGAGGATGTTGCCGAGCGTTCCCGTGAGTCCGATGAACTCGGCGCCGAGGCAGTCGAGGAATATCTTTCTTGAGAAGAATGCGAAGAATAGAGACAAAAAGTAGAACACCAAATTCACTTTGGCGTTCAGCAGGCTTTTATGTACTCTTGACTCTGACATTGGTTTAGTTTTTGGCAGCAAGGTTGCAAAAAAGATAATTTAAAGGTCAAGTGCCTTTAATATTTCAAATAATTCCTCTTTGGATATAGAAAAACTATGCTAAAGTTCATCTATTAACTCCTGTAAGGTCTGGAGTTTTATTCCCTTCTCACGTGCTTCCTTGACCTCCATTAATCCCTGACGGATGCCGGCAAGAATCTCTTCCTTACTGATATACTCTTCCGATTCTGCCTCGTGCTCTATTGTTGATGTTCTCATAATTATATAATATTTTTGCAAAAGTACAAAATATATTTTATTCAGCAAAATTTTTTTTAGAAAAATTGGACATTACCGTGGTTGGTGTGCAGAAAGTCGTGGTTGTCTTTCTTTATGTGCCGTATGTTGCGCAGCATGCTGAAGTTGAGGCTTATTTCATTAATTATTTGTATAAAGTGGTTTTGCGACTCTTGCAATATGCTCACCAATAGGGGTGTCTTTATATTTGTTGTAATCTAAGATATCGACCTTATACAATAATCCTAAATCTTCAATGTTTAGGTATATGTCTGATATTTGTGCGGTGTTGATATTATTGCCGATTATTGCGAGGTCAATATCGGAGCCTTCATGGTAGTTGCCTTTTGCCCGTGAGCCGAAAATCACTACTTTTTTTATGTTTGGAAATTTTCCAAACACATTACGCAGGTCATTTATTGTCGTGTCACTCAATCCATACATATTTGTCAATATTATTTTAGATTGTTTTTCTCTTTCTCCAGTTTCAAGTCGAGTTCCTTAAGCAGGGAGGCGTATTTCCTGTATATGTCGTGCGCCACTTCTCTCACCTCGTCTTCATTGT
>JAGAPI010000304.1 GCA_017623335.1 Prevotella sp. | reverse complement strand
TATCTTGCCAATCCCTCCATCAGGTCCACTCCCTACCGTGAGGGAATAGAGGCTATACACGACACCACCATGGCACTTGCCGCCTTTGTGGACAGCTACCGCAAGATGACCCAGATACAAAAGCCCGAGCCCACTGACGTGCCCCTGCACGACTTCATCGCCGGCATCGCCTGCATGTATCCGTCATTGACATGGCACATCGACATCCCTCACTCCACCATCCTTTGCATGGACGCCAACCTGCTCCGCCAGGCATTGATAAACATAGTGAAGAATGCCATCGAGGCTGGGGCAAAGAACATCGGCGCGACGTGGAGCCGCAACCTGTACATGAGCAACGACGGGGCTCCGATTGCTCCCGAAAGCATCCGCGACCTGTTCGTGCCGTTCTACACCACAAAGCATCACGGCTCGGGCATAGGGCTTCCACTGTCACGCCAGATTCTGATGATGCAGGGCTATGAGCTCTCTCTTGCTGCCATGCCGCAGAGAGGCTATAGTGTCACATTTGCCATAACACCTATGTAATAAACATTAATGTAACAAACCGCAATAAAAATAAAGTTTGTTTCCCAAATTCCAGGCACAATCTTTATTTTTATGGTCAAACTGCCGAACGAAATATGGTCAAACTGCCGAACAAAATATGGTCAAACTGCCGAACGAAATATGGTCAAACTGCCGAACAAAAATGTTAAACTACTTAAAATCTTATATTTATATGTGCTGATTTTGAAAAAAAACTTATACCTTTGCAGTCAAGAAAAATTACGATTTGAGTATGGAGCATAACTATAAACCACGGATAGCTGACCGATTGTTGGCACGAAAACTGGAAGGTAAGGGAGCCGTGCTGTTGGAAGGTGCAAAATGGTGCGGGAAAACCACCACTGCGGAACAGATGGCAAAAAGCGTGCTGTATATGTCACAGCCAGGCAAAACAGCTCAAAACATACAGCTGGCAACTATCAATCCTGAAATCTTATTGAAAGGTGAGAAGCCTCGCTTGATAGATGAATGGCAGGTGGCTCCGATGTTGTGGGACAGTATCCGTTTTGAAGCAGATCACAGCCACAGTCTTGGGCAGTTTATTTTAACAGGGTCAAGCGTGCCTGCCGATATGAGCCAGGTGATACACAGCGGAACAGGACGTTTCGGCTGGCTGAAGATGCGCCCTATGTCGTTATGGGAGTCGGGGGAGTCTTCCGGCGAGGTGTCGCTGAAATCGCTTTTTGAGGGGAATACTGACATTGCAGGTATTTCCAAGATTGACTTTGAGCGTATAGCATTTGCCGCATGCCGTGGAGGATGGCCTTTGTCTGTGGGGATGAGAGACGAGATAGCTCTTGATCAGGCTTTCGACTATGTTGCCGCCGTTGAGCAGCGGGATGTTCAGATGGCAGACGGGGTGTCGCGTGACCCGTCGCTCGTGCACAGGCTTTTGCGGTCGTATGCCCGTCATCAGGGAGCACAGGCTAATCTTGCCACCATCAGTGCCGACCTCAAGACAAATGAGAAAACACTGAGCAATGAGGATACGCTTGCCTCCTATGTCAGAGCATTGAAACGTATTTTTGTGGTGGAGGACATGGAAGCGTGGAATCCGAATCTACGCTCTAAGGGAGCAATACGCACTTCCGACACAAGGTATTTCACCGACCCGTCTATTGCCACTGCCGCTTTGGGACTTGGTCCTTCTGATTTAATCTCCGATCTGGAAACCTTCGGACTTGTGTTTGAAACGCTTTGTGTGCGTGACCTTCGTGTTTTTGCCGAGGCATTGCAGGGAAATGTCTATCATTTCCGCGACCGCTACGGATTGGAGTGCGATGCTGTTATACATTTACGCAATGGCAATTACGGACTTGTGGAGATAAAGTTGGGTGGCGACAAGCTTATAGAAGAAGGAGTGAAAACGCTCACCACACTTGCCGCCAAGATTGATACAACGAAGATGAAACAGCCGTCGTTTCTTATGGTGCTTACAGCCAGCGGACCATACGCCTATCGCCGCACCGACGGGGTGCTCGTTGTGCCTGTTGGCTGTCTAAAGGATTAAGGATTATTTTATAAACAAAGCTGATGCGTAACCATATTTATAATATACTGCTTTTTGTTGCCCTTTTTGCTTTTCCGCAATGGATATCGGGTAGTGTCTGGGACTTCTCGCCGGACAGCCTTGTGTTCAAGAGAGT
>JAGAPI010000303.1 GCA_017623335.1 Prevotella sp. | reverse complement strand
GAGCCGAGAGCGTAGCCTGTGAGCACTCCTGCAATCTCAAGCACACCGATGCACACGGATATGATGAAAGTGCGCATGCGGGTGACTCCAGCCAGCAACAAGGGAGCAATGACCACCATGCCTTCGGGAATGTTTTGCAGTGCAATGCCGAACGATACAGCCCACGAGGCTGTGCCGTCGGCATTGTCGCTTATGCTCACGCCTGCCGCCATGCCTTCGGGCAGTTTGTGCAGGGCTATTGCCATGACAAACAGCAGAATGCGGTTTATGGTGCTGTTATGGCTGTGCTTCTCCGGGTCCAGACCGGTGAGACGGTGCAGGTGTGGGGTGACGAGGTCGAGAATGTTCAGGAACAGTGCGCCGCCCATTACGCTTGCCGCGATAATCCACCAGTTGCCGGCAGGACTTTGGTCGAATGCCGGCATAATCAGTCCCACAACAGATGCCGACAACATGATGCCGGCGCAAAAGCCCAGTATCATGTCGTTGCATTTATGCGAAAGATTCTTTATTGTAAATCCGAGGATGGCGCCTATTACCGTTGCGCCGAACAGCCCCGAAGCACAAATCCATACTTCTGTCATAACAATTCTGTTATTACATTATTTATTATTTATATCTTCACGTTGGTGGTCTTCAGTGCCTTGGCATCGCTTGAGCTGCCTACCATCAGCTGATACTTGCCTGGCACCACGCGCATGGTGTTGGTGCTGTCGTCCCATCCCTCGAAGCTCTGGCGCGGGAAGTCAATCTCAACGGTCTTGGTCTCACCGGCTTTCAGACTCACGCGCTTATAGGCTTTCAGAGTCTTTATCGGACCGTCGGTGTCGCTGATGCGCTTGATGTAGACCTGCACCACCTCGTCGCCGTCCTTGGCTCCGGTGTTGCTTACGCTCACGGTCACCTTGTTGTTCTTGTACGACGGCTTGCCAAACTTGAATGTGGTGTAGCTAAGACCGTGACCGAAGGGGTAGAGTGCCTCGCCGTTGAAGTAGCGGTAGGTGCGTCCCTTCATCGAGTAGTCGAGGAAGTCGGGCAGGTCGGTGCTCTTCTTGTAGAATGTCACGGGCAGCTTGCCGCTCGGGTTCACATCGCCGTAGAGTATCTCGGCAAGTGCTGTACCGCCCTGTTCGCCGCCATACCATGCCTGAACGATGGCGTCGCAGTATTCAGCCTCGCGCTCCAGCGCCATGGCACTGCCCGAGCAGTTGATTAGCACAATCTTCTTGCCTGCCTCGTGAAGCATGCGAAGCATGTTGCGCTGCACTTCGGGCAGGTCGAAGTTGGTGCGGTCGCCGCCCTTGAATCCCGGCTCGCTAACCTTCATCTCCTCGCCTTCGAGACGTGGCGAGATTCCTCCTGCAAACACCACAGTCTCTGCATCGCCAATAGCTGCGAGAATGTCCTGATCAGACGGTGTGAACTTCTTGAAAATATCAAAGTTGGCAGTAGCCATGCCGTCGGTTTGCACGAAATGTATTTCGATGTTGTATTTCTCTCCGGCTTTGAACTTGTGCTCAACATTCTTATAGTTTAAGTGATGTCCGCCTTTCTTCGATTCTGTTATTGTGTCGCCGTTGATGATGATTGTCATACGGTCGTCGGCACCGGCATATATAGTGAGCTTCTCGTCTTCCTCTGGAATGAACACTCCCTCGTAGCGTGCTGAGAAGTCGGTGAGATTCACGCCAGGTGCAAACACTGTTGCGCCGCCGTTGGTCAGGTTTATCGGTTCGGTGATGGTCTGCGTTGCTGCGGGTTCGCCCTCCATCCTGGTGTTGTTCCAGTAGGTGGCGCGCATACCCTTCTTTCCATCGGGAGTCATGATGCTGGCAAAGCGGCTCTGCTTCACCTCGCTTCGTGTCAGTCCGCAGCCCTCGATGAATTTCACGTTAGCTGTGCTCTTGTCGGTGATACCCTTATAGATAGTAACGGTGTGGGTTGGGAATCCGTTGTAGTTACCCCACATCATCACAGAGTCTTTGGCGTTTGGACCTATCACCACAATCTTGTCGCTTTTCTTCAATGGCAGGATATTATTGCGGTTCTGCAACAGTACGGTGCCCTGACGTGCCATGTCGAGCGCCAGCTGCTTGTGCTTGCTGCATGCCACCACCGCCGGCGAAGTCTTGGTCCATTCCACAAGCTCATCTGGGTCGAAGTCACCCAGCTCAAAGCGTGCTGTGAGCAGACGCTTCACGCTCACGTCGATGTCGCTCTCCTTTATGTCGCCGCGCTTGATTGCCTCTGGCAGGTTATAATATTCGCCGCCGCACTCTACGTCGGTGCCGCTGAGCACAGCCTTTGCCGAAGCGGCTGCCGCATCCTTTGACACACCGTGACGTCCTTTCACCCAGAAGTCACTGATGGCTCCGCAGTCGCTCACCACCAGGTGCTTGAATCCCCAGTCCTGACGGAGAATCTGGTTGAGCAGACGGTTGTTGCCGCAGCAAGGCTCATCGTCGAGACGCTGATAGGCGCACATCACCTCGCGCACGTTGCCTTCCTGCACCAAAGCCTTGAATGCCGGCATGTAGGTTTCCCACAGGTCGCGCGGCGTGATGTTGTCGAGGTTGAACTCGTGGCGGTTCCACTCCGGACCGGAGTGAACGGCAAAGTGTTTGGCGCAGGCGTAGAGCTTGCGGTACTTTGATGTCTCTGGGCCCTGCAGTCCGCGCACCACGGCAAGTCCCATCCTCGATGTCAGATAAGGGTCTTCGCCGTAGGTATCCTGTCCGCGTCCCCATCGCGGGTCGCGGAAGATGTTGATGTTTGGAGTCCAAAACGACAGACACTGATAGCGGTTTATCCAGCTGCTCTTCTTTGCCTGTGTGTTCTTGGCGCGTGCCTCGTCGCTCACAGCCGTGAACACCTGCTCCAGCAGTGCGTCGTTCCACGATGCCGCCATGCCCATGGTGATGGGGTAGACGGTGGCAAAGCCGTTGCGGCCAAGTCCGTGCAAAGCCTCGTTCCACCACTGAAACTGCGGTATGCCGAGGCGTTCTATTGCTGGTGAGCTGTCCATCATCAGTTTAATCTTCTCGTCGAGCGTGAGACGTTTCAACAGGTCGTCGGCACGCTGCTCAAACGGCAGGTCGGGATTCTGATATGGCAATGTCTGCGCCGCGACGCTCATTGCTCCTGCGGCAAATATTGCCGCCAAAATAGTTTTTCTCTTTGTCATATTCTTTTTGTTTAGTTGTTTTTAAAAGGAGTTAAGGGGAGATAAGGGGAGTTAAAGGGAGTTAAAGGGAGATAGAGGACAAATGTTATAAGCATATAACACATACGTCCTTTAACTTCTTCAATCTCCCTTTTAACTCCTTTTATCTCCCTTTCTTAAAACTTCTCCCCGTTAATCTTCACGTTCCTGACATACTCAATGACGTCGGGCAGGGTGTTGCCGCTTGTGTGGAAGTTGTCAATGGTGATATCCTCAAACGGACTTTCGGGCAGCCCCTTGATGTACATGCCATACTTGCAGCCAAGGCATGCCACGTTTTTGATGTGAATGTCGCGGAACACAGGCGTGGTCTCGTCTTTTTGCGGAACAGCGGCTCCCGGAGTCTCCTTCACAAAGTAGTAGAGGTCCATGGTGAGGGCGTTGCCCATGATGTTGAGCATCTGAATGTCCTCCACGTAAATCTTCTCCACCACGCCGCCGCGGCCGCGCGTGCTCTTGAAGCGCAGTCCTGCGTCAGTGCCGTCGAAGGTGCAGTTCTTCACCCACACGTTGCGCACGCCGCCCGACATCTCGCTGCCTATGACGAATCCGCCGTGACCGTGCATCACCTGACAGTTGCGAACCACTACGTTCTGTGTGGGCATGCCGCGGTCGCGCCCAGCCTTGTCCTTGCCGCTCTTCATGCAGATGCCGTCGTCGCCGGCGTCAAACATGCTGTCCTTTATCACCACGCGGTTGCACGACTCCACGTCGAGCGCATCGCCGTTCTGACCGTATGAGGGGTTCATCACCTTTATGCCGTCAATCACGAGGTCGGTGCACATCACGGAATGCAGACACCATGCCGCCGAGTTCTTGAAGGTGCAGCCCTCAAGCAGTATGCGGCTGCAGTTCTCCAGTTTCAGCATGTTGGGGCGCAGTTCCTCGCGCGGCTCCTGCGGACGCCACATACGGTCTTCCACGATGCGTCCGCCTGGTATCGCCGTCACCTTTTTCCACACTGCCACGCTTGCCTTGTCCCTCTTCAGCTGTCGCCACGGCTCGCCCTGTCCGTCGAAGATACCGTAGCCTGTGATGGCAATGTTCTCGGCGTTTTTGGCATTGAGCGGCGACAGACATTTCCTTGCTGGCTGTCCCTCGTAGGTGGTCTCCACTATCGGGTACTGGCTCATGTCGGTGGTGAAAGCCACGATGGCTCCCTTCTCCAGATGCAGGTCTACGTTGCTCAGCAGCGTGATGGGACCTGAGAGCCACAGTCCTGCAGGAATGATAACTTTACCGCCGCCACGCTTGCTTGTCTGCTCAATTGCCTTGTTGATTGCCTCGGTGCAGAGGGTCGTACCGCCCTTTACCGCGCCCGTTTTTTCTATCGTTATCTCGTAGTCGGGAAACGATGTCTCCCTTACCTTTTCCATCTTGAATGGCGCGCCGTCGTAAACGTCGCCTGCCGTTATTCCTATGGTATAGGCAAGCATTGCCAATACCATGAATGGGTATAGAAAATACCTCTTGCAAGGGGTGTCGCAATACCCCTTGCAAGACCCTTTGAGATACCCCTTGCAAGAGGTGTTGCAGCGACCCGTGAATACTGTTTTTACTGTCATATTCTAAATCGTTTCAGTTATTTTATTATTACCTTCTTTCCTCCGCGGATGTAGATGCCTTTGCCCGGATTTTTCACCTCGATGCCCTGCAGGTTGTATGTCCTGTCGTCGGAAGGCATCTTGATTTCATAAACATTTTCTATGCCTGTGGTTGATGCCGTGAAGAGTTTTATTACCATCACCACCTGAGCGTCTTTAAATACAAATGGCAGCTGTCCCTCAACAGGTTCGTTCAGTGTTATGGTGTAGCTTTCTGTTTTGTTGCCCTTTCTTGACGGATAGACATAAGTTGTTGAGGCAAATTCTTGTGTGCCAAGCTTTTGCAGATAAGCTGTGCCTGTATCGCTGTTGCTATAGCCTTTAAATTCAGCCTTCACCACTTTTAGACCGTCGGGAATGACGATTTTGAATGTAGCGTTGCGTGAATATTTTAAACCGGCTATTCCGCAACCGGTGCCAGTGGCATATCCGTTGCTGCAGCTTATCTTGAATCCGTTGCTGAAAGTCCAGTCGCCGTTTGATGTCTGCTGCGACAGCTCGTATTCCGACGATACAGGCTCTTCGCCAGCCTCCTTAATGTCGCCAATCTGCTCTCCTCCAGCATTCTGTCCGCTTGTGATGTCTTCCACAAGGCTGTTGAGATACACCTCCAGCATTGTGAAGCCGTCGTCGCCCACAGTATTTCCGTCGCTTGCGTCGTTGGGGTTCAGTCCGTTGGCAGTCTCCCAGCTGTCGGGCATTCCGTCACCGTCGGTGTCGGTTATGCTGCCGTTGGTGCTCAGCGTTGGCCATGCGCTCCAGTCGGCAGGTGCGTTTGTCGGGCGATTGTCGTCCTGCGAGTTAACCATTCCCTTGCTCAGTCCGCTTCCCGTGTAAGTGGCAGCGCCGTTGCGTGTGTCGCTTACCATCAGCTCGTCAAAACTGTCGCGGTGCAGGCTTGCTCCGGCGTATTGCAGCACTTTGTCGTATGCCTGGGCGGCCGTGTGTGTGGTTGTTACGATAAACGGCATTGGCTCGGCCAGCTTGATGGTGTCTTTGGTCTTTGCGGTATAGGTGCCGTCACATCCGCTTGCATCAATGTTGTTGTAGATTCCGTAGGTCCAGTTATCGCTGGTCACGTCGGAATATTTGCTGTTCACGTTGCCCTCCACGAAGAACTTTCCCCAGATGTGGTGAGCCGGAGCGTATGCGGGATAAGTCTTGACATACTCATCGGTGCGTATGCCAATGCCGGCGATGCGCTTTCCCTTATTTCCTGTAGGCGAGCCGGGACCTGGCTTGTAGTAGTTGTTCACAATGTTCACCGTCATTGCCTCGCCGCCGTAGCATCCGTTGCCGCCGAAGTTGTATATCACGTTGTTGCGCATGTCCATCCGCTCGTCGAGCTGTGTTGTAGGACGCGGACCAAGGCGCGGAGTGCGGCTGCCATGATGGGCAAGCAGATTGTGGTGGAATGAGGCACCGCTGCCGCCCCAGTTACCGCCATAGCCATGGGCACCCTTGGTGTGTCCTGAGTTCACGAGGCTCTGCGCCACGAGGCACCACTGCACTGTAGTGTTCTTGTTGCCGAGCACCGACAGACATTCGTCAATCGACCAGCTCACCGAACAGTGGTCAATCATCCAGTCCTGTTTGTCAAATCCTCCGAAACCGTCCCATCCGTCGGCTCCGTCCTTTTTCACATATTTGTTTCCCAGACGGAAGCGCATGTAGCGCACAATCACGTTGTTGCCTTTTATTGCCACGGGGTAGTCTGCCACGCAGATGCCGTCGCCTGGTGCCGACTGTCCGGCAATGGTTGTGTTGCCGGGGATGTCGAGTGCCGATTCGAGGTGGATGGTTCCCGACACTCCGAAGACAATAGTCCTTGGTCCCGGTTTACTCAGCGCCCAGCGCAGTGAGCCCTCGCCTGAGTCGTTGAGGTTGGTAACGCGATACACCGCTCCGCCGCGGCCTCCCGTGACGTAGCGTCCGAAACCCTCGGCTCCGGGGAATGCTGGTGTTTTCTCGGCGGCTTGTTGTGCCGCAGCGGGAGCGGCAATTGTCAGCGCCAATGCTCCCGCAGTAAGTAATTCTTTGATTCTCATAATAGTTGTTTTTATTGTTTGTTAATTATAATTGTTGTAGGAGTGGTGGGAGTTGTAAGATTTGTAGGATTGGTAAGACTTGTAGGACAGGTCTGACAGGTCCGACAATTCTTACCTTTTACTCTCCCAGCATCTCTAAAAACTCCTCTTCGCTCACAATCCTCACTCCTAATTTTTCGGCTTTTTGGAGCTTTGCCGGCCCCATGTTGTCGCCGGCGAGGATAAATGATGTCTTGCCGCTGATGCTGCCCACGTTCTTGCCACCGTTCTGCTCAATCATCAGCTTATATTCGTCGCGACTGTGGTGGGTGAACACTCCGCTTATCACTATTGACAGTCCCTTCAGCTTGTCGGTGGCGGCTGCCATCTGCTCCTGGCTCAGCTGCATCTGCAATCCCTGCCAGCGCAGACGGTCGAGGATGTCGATGTTGGCAGTAGTGTGGAAGTAGGTTATGATGCTGCGTGCCATCACCTCACCAATGCCGTTGATTTGCAGCAGCTCGTCGAGCGTGGCGGCCTGCAGGGCATCCATGGTCTTGAAGTGGCGTGCCAGCAGCTTTGCCGACGTCTCGCCCACAAAGCGGATGCCGAGGGCGAATACCACGCGCTCAAACGGCACTTGTCTGCTGGCTGCTATTCCCTGCACAATCTTCTGTGCTGATTTTGTGCGGCTGCCGTCGCCGTTTATCTGCTGCACTTGTATGTCGTAGAGGTCAGCCACATTCTTTATGAGTCCACGGCGGAAATACTCGTCCACGGTCTCGGGACCGAGACTCTCGATATTCATTGCCTTGCGCGAGATGAAATGCTCTATCTTACCCTTTATCTGCGGCGGACAGGCGGAGTCGTTTGGACAGTAGTGGGCAGCCTCGCCCTCATAGCGGACAAGCGGAGTGCCGCATTCAGGACACACCTCCGCAAACTTTACTGGCTCTGTGCCCGGCTCGCGGGCATCCTCGTCAACACCCACAATCTTGGGTATTATCTCGCCGCCCTTCTCCACATACACGTAGTCGCCCTCATGCAGATTGAGCGAGCGGATGAAGTCTTCGTTGTTCAGCGTGGCGCGCTTCACGGTGGTGCCTGCCAGCTGCACCGGCTCCATGTTTGCCACGGGGGTCACCGCTCCCGTGCGCCCCACCTGATAGGTGACCTGCAGCAGCCGCGTGCGTGCCCGCTCAGCCTTAAACTTATAGGCAATCGCCCAGCGCGGACTCTTTGCCGTGTAGCCAAGCGAGCGCTGCTGGCGCAGCGAGTTCACCTTGAGCACCACGCCGTCGGTGGCTACGGGCAGCTTCTTGCGCTCCTCGT
>JAGAPI010000049.1 GCA_017623335.1 Prevotella sp. | reverse complement strand
CAGCTTAGAGATGAAGACCACAGAGAAAACAATGCAGCAACAGGTTGAGCATCTGTTGCTCGACTTCCGTATGTCGGTGGTAAAACAGCATATAAAGGACTTGCAGGCTCAATTACGTTCGGCAGGCAGCGACATGCAGCTCGTAATGCAGCTTATGCAGGAGCTGAAGTCGGCTCAGGAGGTGCGCAATGGCTTGGCACAGCGTTTGGGAAATGATGTGGTGGTGTAGAATTTCTTACTTAAATATCGAGAAGTTCACGCTGCCGTAGGCTCTGTGTTCCACAAATCTTGGATGCTGTGAGAAGTCATTGTTCTTACCATGCTCAAACACCAGCAGTCCGCCTTCTTTCAGCATACCCTTGTTAAGAATCATTTCCGGGATTTCGGGCAGTTCCTTCAGTGCGTATGGCGGATCGGCAAAAATAAGGTCGAACTGCATTCTGCACGCCTTGATAAACTTGAACACATCGGCGCGTAATGGAGTGCAGTTTCTGTCGCCAATCTTTTTAAGACATTGGCAGATAAAGGCATGGTGGTCGCGGTCAATCTCTACGCCAATCACCTGCGAACATCCTCTTGAAAGCAGTTCAAGCGATATGCTTCCCGTTCCCATGAACAAGTCAAGCGCCACGGCTCCTTCTAAATCAATGTATCCTCCAAGCACATTGAATATGTTTTCCTTTGCAAAATCGGTAGTTGGGCGCGCCTTGAAAGAGCGTGGCACCTCAAACTGCCGTCCTTTGTATATTCCTGTTATTACTCTCATCTGCCTTTGGTGTAAAGTGTCATTATGTCGTAGGGCATACCCTCAATCCGTGTGGCTGGGGCACGGTTGAAGTCGCCCGAAGGATTTATCACGTAGACTCTCTGCAGGTATTTCTTCAGCTCGTCGGTCAGCTCTGTCTTGTCGGGCACCTCGCCGACAATGTGCAGCTCATCGTGAGTGGGGCGCAGTCCCAGCAGTTTCCACACATATAGTATAAAATAAATTGCGTCGTTGTAGTTTCGCACCTCAAACTGATTACTGTATTTGAAACGGTTTTGGTGGAAATTGAAAATGTCAATCATATTGTCGTGGAAGTAGGCATACAGCTTGTTGCGTGCCCCCGTGAAACTCCTGCGGTGAAGATAATGCCACACGGGAGTCATGACTGCGATGTAGATGACATTGGCAAAATGGTCATCGATAACCATTTTCAGGTCCTTGTTGATGGGAAACACTGCCACACAGTTAAGATATGGCAGGGTGTTGTAGAGTATCTTGTCGGGATTGGTGTCTCCCTCAAACGAATGCTTGTAGAGAGTCCCCATTTCCTCTTCTTTGAACATGTCGATAGGCACAAGCAACACTGGCGACTCAACCATCACCTGTGCCATCTTGTAGCCTTGCACTGGCAGCGTGGCTGTCTTCAGCGCCTCACGCATGTTGGCAGCCATAGATATGCCACTTTTCACCGCATACGGTTCGAATGTGATGGGGTGTTCCGTGTTTACGGGTGTGACTGTAGAGAACGAGAGAGACTTGCGGCTCACTCTTATCGTCAGCCGTTGTCGCAATATGCTTAGATTGTCATTCCCAGTTTCCTGCATTGTTGTTGGGTGTTATTATGTTTCCTATTTTCAGCCCGGGATATTTGCCGCTCCCGGTTGCTTTCAGCGTTATACGTTCTATCTCCCGCCTGTTGAGTCCGTGCAGATAGTCACTGTATGTAGCTCCACATTCCATCAGCGGTACAGGCTTGTTGCTGCTGCCCGGCACCACTGCGGTCCGTATCTTCCACTTCTCGTTTTCCGACCCGGGTATCAGCACTGTAGCAGCCGGCAGCCGCATCTCCTTCACCAGTCTGTCTATGCTTCCGCAGTATGCTCCGTGGCGTGCGCGATAGACCTCTTCCGCCTGCCTTATGCCTATCAGCCGTTCTTTCACCTGCTGTTCACGCTGTTCGCGCTGCCTGGCAAAATTCATGGGCGACCAAACGCTGAAAAAACACAGCACAATGAGCATGATTGTGCTTATTATAAGTATAGTATTTGTCTTGTTCTGCATTGATTTCCCGCTGACCTATTTTATATTTTATGGTGCAAAATTACGATAAAAAAATGGATTGACAAAATTTTCACCTGACTTTTTAGTAATTTACCTGTGCCACAACTTCCAATCTCTGAGAATTACTTAATCAGGCTATGGGGCAATAAAGAAACGAGCCGTACTTGCAAACAAATACAGCTCGTTCATAATTCCTGAAAATTTTTCTAAAAATATTTCAAAGTTATTTTAAAATATTACTTAGAATATAAACATTCTTTCAGCCCAGTACACCAGCATGCCGGCGAGATAACCCACGAGAACAATCCATGAGATTTTCTTCATGTACCAGCCGAAGGTGATTTTCTCAAGCCCCATGACAACAACGCCGGCGGCACTGCCGATGATGAGCATTGAGCCACCCACGCCTGCACAGTAGGCGAGGAGCTGCCAGAAGATACCATCAACAACAAACGGATCGCCCATGTCCATGGTGTACATACCCATGCAGCCAGCCACGAGAGGCACGTTGTCGACAATGCTCGACAGCACACCGATGATGCCGTTGATGAGATAGTAGTTGCCGTTGAACACGGTGTTGAGTCCGTCGCCGAGGAGAGTCAGCGCACCGATGGTCTCAAGACAAGCCACAGCCATGAGGATGCCGAGGAAGAAAAGGATGGTTCCCATGTCGATGCGGGTGAGGATGTTGGTGACGCGCTTCTGCATGCCGTCGCCGTCGTCCTCGCCAAGATGGCGGTAGAAGATTTCTGTT
>JAGAPI010000048.1 GCA_017623335.1 Prevotella sp. | reverse complement strand
TCAGGACTACTTCCAGATGGATTATAAGCGTTTTGTGTCGAAGTATTTCAAGGGAGAGCGTGTTCGGGAAATAGAGCGTAATGTTACACCCGAGAAATATCAGCAACTTTTTGGCTCTCTTTCTGAAAAACAGATGGAGATTATTTCTGACAAGGATTCACGTTGCATCGTTGTGGCTGCAGGACCAGGTAGTGGAAAGACGCGTGTGTTGGTGCACAAGCTTGCGTCACTTCTTTTGCTTGAAGATGTCAAGCATGAACAGTTGCTGATGCTCACCTTCTCACGGGCAGCCGCTATAGAGTTCAAACAGCGATTGATGGAGCTTATCGGCAATGCCGCACATTTTGTAGAAATCAAGACCTTTCATTCCTATTGTTTTGATTTGCTTGGAAGAATAGGTAATCTTGATGATGTCAAAGATGTGGTGGCGCGTGCTGCGCAGTTGATTAATGCGGGAGAGGTGGAACCTAACCGTATTGCAAAGACAGTGCTTGTTATTGACGAGGCGCAGGATATGAGTGCAGAGGAATATGGTTTGGTGCATGCTTTAATGACTGCCAACGAAGAGATGCGTGTTATTGCCGTGGGGGATGACGACCAAAATATTTTTGAGTTTCGCGGTTCTGACTCCCGTTATATGTCACAGCTGCTCAAGGATTCTGAGGGACGGTTTGTTGAGCTGATTGAGAATTACCGCAGTTCACAGCATGTGGTGGCTTTTGCAAATGCTTTCGCCAGTGGAATAAGGGGCAGAATGAAGAGCACGCCAATATGTTCCATGAGCCAGAACGATGGCTTTGTCAGTGTTCATCATCATGTATCTGGTGTTATGTATCAGCCGCTTGTCGAGAATTTGTTGGCACACCGTGGACAAGGTACCAGTTGTGTGTTGACCCAGACAAATGAGGAAGCTGTAATCCTTGTAGCTTTATTACGCAAACATGGATTAAGCAGCAGACTGATACAGAGTATGGATGGTTTCCGTTTTTGGAACATGGCAGAGACACGTTTGTTCCTCAAGCTGATTGACAAAGACACCCATACGCCGCTCATCCCAGATAATGTGTGGGAAGATGCAAAGCGAAAGACATATTCTGTGTATGCAGATTCTGCCAGTCTTTGTTACCTGAAGCGGTGTGTAGAACTGTTTGAACAGACTAACAAGGTTAAGTATCATACCGATTTCAGGGAGTTTGTCTTTGAGTCATCGGTTGAAGATTTCTGTGAGTTCACGGGTGCTGATGTGGTTGTCTCAACCATCCATAAGTCAAAAGGGCGGGAATTTGATGATGTCTATATGCTTATCGTAGAACCGCAACACATCTTGGATGAAGTGATGCGTCGTTATTATGTAGGGGTGACACGTGCCAAACGTCGTCTGTTTATTCATACCAATAGCACACTTTTTGACCGTATGCCTGCAGATGAACATCATGTGTGTCAGCAGCAGTATGGTATGCCTGACGAGATAGTTCTGCAACTGACACACAAAGATGTGAATCTCGGTTTCTTTAAATCGCGAAAGAAGGAGTTACTTACCCTCAGGGCAGGTCAGACGCTTCGTTTTTATAATAATTATCTTTATGATTATACCACAAATCAGCCTGTTTGCCAACTTTCTAAGAAAATGCAAGATGAACTTTGTAATTGGATAGAAAAGGGGTACAATGTGACCTCCACTTCTATCCGTTTCATTGTTGCATGGCGCCCTAAGGATGCCCCCAAGGATGAAAAAGAGCATGCAGTATTGTTAGTTGATTTAACGCTTAACAAACGTGTATAAACTCTATTTATAACCTGAATCCTATACGCCTTGCCGTCTCCGCCCGATGTCTCTGCTCCAGCGGAATGTCTTCGGCTACGATGGTGGAGAGCTGTTTGGCGGTGGGTGACGTCTCCTTGCTCAGTCTTACAGCCATTGCTGGTATGATGTCGGTTTGTATCAGATTCATCACATACCGGGCGTTGCCGAAGTTCTCATCTCGGCTGGCGTATGCGTTGGCAATGTTGGCCTTCAGCCTTGCCGCCGCCTCTTCGGTCAGGCAGTATTTGTTTTTGTCGAAATAGCGGCGTGCTATCTCCATCAGCTCGTCCTCGTCATAGTCCTCAAACATGATGATGTTCGATTCGGGAATACGTGAGCTTAGTCCGGGATTTATCTCAAACATTCTCTCCATTGGCTTGGTGTAGCCTGCGAGAATCAGCATCCAGTCGCGGTTGCTTTCGTCTGCAAGTACTGTCATCAGCGTCTCAATCACAAAGCGTCCCGGGTCACGCGGGTCCTGTGGCTGAAACAGCTGATACGCCTCGTCGATGAACAGAATCCCGCCCTGCGCCTCCTCCAGCGCTTTCAGCGTGTTTTCGCCTTCTGAGCTGTAGTATTGCCCTAACAGAGTGGAGCGCTCCCTTATCACCACATGGCCTTTCGACAGTACTCCTGCCTCATGAAGTTTCTTGCCGATGATTTTCGCAACGGTGGTCTTGCCTGTTCCCGGTGAGCCGAGAAACATGGAGTGTAGTGGCAGCGGCATTTCGGGCAGCCCTGCAAACATGCGCATTCTGTTGAACCGCGCTGTTATGGCATAGCGTTCCACCTTTGCCTTCACTTCCTCCAGCCCCACCAGTTCATCAAACTCGTCACGAGTGTCCTGTGTGTCAGTCTCCTCACTGTCATCGTTATAATCTTCGTTTTCCTCAAAAATGTCATCTTCTTCAGCATCGTCGCAATCCCTCAGCTCGCCGGCGATAAACTCATCCAACAGTCTGTCAAACTCGTCATAATCGTCTTTTGTTATCTGTTCGAGCTGTTCGGGACAGTTGTCGCTGATGTAGGCTTTCATACTTTTTTCCACGTCAGGCAACTTATAGTCGGTTTTTCTCACAATGTATTTTTCTGTGATTGCTCCCTCAATGTCGGTTGCTCCCATGTGAAATGGTATCACGCCGAGCAGGTAGGTCATACACCTCACCTCGGTATATCCATATCCGCTCACTCTGTTGAGCATCGTGAAAGTCTGCTCCAGTATATAGCTGTCGCCGTCTCCCTGCGGGTCTTGCTGCGGCACAGCATAATCAATGAACTCGCCGCCGTAGTTTGTCATTGTTCTGATGAATAGCTCCGGCATACAGTCGTGCAGCATGGGGTGGGTGAGGCGCAGCTTTATGCTCACTGTTACACTGGTAGCACCATTAACGCTTATCACCACCTGCCCGCGTGTCTCCTGTTCTTCACTTTTATATATGCAGCCTTCCGTCAGCTCCAGCCATTTTGTCGGTATCCTTTTTATTGCAGGCATGTTGAACAGATTGATAGTGTGGGTTTGGTAGATGTGATTGGTCCTCTTGCTCTTCACCACCACCTGAAACGGATGGCGCGGAGTCTCCCTATAGACCCTTACGGGTAGAGTCACCATCTCCCGGCGTATCTCCTGTCTTGCGTTCATTTTCAGAACAATATCCTTTGATGACATAGTCTTCTGATTGAGCATGTCGGTCAATTCCACAGTTATAGTCCTGTTTATGCCCGATGGCGAGTCTGTTTGAGTGCTTATGTTGGCAAAAATCATTGCCACAGTTATGTTGCCGTTGCTTGGCATGAACATGTAGTCGTGACAGTAGTCAAGCGTTGATATGTTTTCTTCTTCGGCTGTGATAGCCGCAAATTGTTTAGAGTATATGTTTGGTCTTACATTTAGTGCAATCTTAAGTTTCTTGTCTGTATTCATAGCTGTATCAAATTTAAATGGTTAATAAATAAATGATTGTAAGAAGCAGTGGCGCAGAATGTTGGCGCCGTATGCAATGGGATTTTGTGCCGTCATGCTCCTGTCAGCGTGTCGGCGTATGGCAAATATGTCAAAGAACGCGCCTGCTCTCGCCACGGCAGACATCTTGGCGTCAAGACACAAAGGCTGCTGTCGCAGCCGTCAAGGCGCAATGATGGCTGTCAGAGGAAAAAGTTTTGCAAACATTAGTGTAACAGTATTACACTGATGTCACAATCCTTCCTGAGATGCTACTGCGTAAAATCTTTGTTTTGCCATTTTCTTCCTTTCATTTTCTTGTGCCGGCAATATCACCTGCACATTTTTAGGCTGCAAAAGTACAATGATTTTTTCATCTTGCAAAAAAAAATGCCGGATTTTTTCGCTCTTTAACATTATTTTGCCGTTGGGCTGTGGATTTCGCCCGTTTGGTAGAAAAATAAAAAAAACATAAAAATTCATTTTATATTTTGTTCTCCTCTCACTTATTCGTAACTTTGCAGCTTAAAATAAAAAAATAAGCCAGACATATATGGATACAGTAAAAGGGAAAAAGACAGGTTTTGATAACGACAAATATATACGTATTCAATCGGAAAACATTAAGGAGCGAATAGCACAGTTCAGTGGTAAACTGTACCTTGAACTTGGCGGCAAGCTGTTTGATGATCATCACGCCAGCCGTGTGCTGCCGGGCTTTCAGCCTGACTCAAAGCTGCGTATGTTTCAGAAAATAAGCGACCAGATTGAGATTGTGATTGTTATCAGCGCTGAGGATATAGAGAAGAACAAGGTGCGCGCCGACCTCGGCATAACATACGACGAGGATGTGCTGCGACTGCGTGAGGAGTTCCGCAACCGCGGATTCTTTGTAGGCTCGGTAGTCATTACCCACTACAACGGACAGCATGCCGCCGATGCCTTCCGCCAGCGGCTCAAGCGTATGGACATAAAGTCATACGTGCATTATCTCATTGACGGCTATCCGCACAACGTGGAGCTGATAGCCAGCGACGAAGGCTTTGGCAAGAACGATTATGTGGAGACCGAGCGTCCGCTTGTGATTGTCACTGCGCCGGGACCGGGCTCAGGAAAGATGGCTGTTTGTCTGTCGCAGCTCTACAACGAGCATAAGCATGGCGTTGAGGCTGGGTATGCCAAGTTTGAGACCTTCCCCGTGTGGAACCTTCCGCTGAAGCATCCTGTGAACATTGCCTACGAGGCTGCCACAGCCGACCTTAATGATGTTAACATGATTGACCCGTTTCATCTTGAGGCATACAATAAGATAGCAGTAAACTATAACCGTGACATTGAGATTTTCCCTGTGCTGAACGCCTTGTTTGAGGGTATCTACGGCACCAATCCATATAAGTCGCCCACTGACATGGGAGTGAACATGGTGGGATTCTGTATCAGCGATGACCAGGTGTGCTGCGAGGCTTCAAAGGATGAGATAATACGCAGATACTATGATGCTACAAACAAGTTTGCCAATGGCGCCGACAATGAGAGCGAGGTGCAGAAGATACAGATGCTGTTCAACCAGGCAAAGATTTCAACAGCCACACGTAAGGTGACAACGGTGGCGAAGAAGCGTCGTGAGGAAACAGGCACGCCGTGCGCAGCCATAGAGCTTGCCGACGGCACGATGATAACCTCTAAGTCGTCGGAGCTGCTTGGTCCGAGTGCCGCGCTGCTGCTCAACGCTACAAAATATCTTGCAGGCATCGACCACAATGTGAAGCTGATACCGCAGGAGATGATAGAGCCGATACAGAAAACCAAGGTGGAATATCTTGGCGGCAACAATCCGCGACTGCACACCGATGAAGTGCTTGTGGCTCTATCGGTGCTCAGTCAGGCTGACGACAACTGTCGCAAGGCTCTTGAGCAGTTGCCTGCACTGCGCGGATGTCAGGTCCACTCCACGGTGATGCTTTCGGAGGTTGACCATAAGATATTCAAGAAACTCGGAGTGGGGCTTACCTGCGACCCGATAAAGAAGAAATAAGTGTTTATGGAATACATATTTGAGACCAAGATGATGGTGCGCGACTATGAGTGCGACATTCAGGGAATAGTCAATAACGCCAACTATCTGCACTATTGCGAGCATACCCGCCATCTGTTTCTGCGCGACTGCGGACTGAGTTTTGCGGAACTGCACGAAAAGGGCATCGATGCCGTGGTGGCACACTACGACCTGAGGTATAAGGTGCCGCTCAGGGGGCAGGATGAGTTTTTCTCGCGGCTCAATGTGAGCAAGGAGCGCCTCAAGTATGTGTTCTATCAGGACATCTACCGCGCCTGTGACAACCGTCTGTGTTTCCGTGCTGTGGTGGATGTGGTGTGTCTGGTCAACGGCAGGCTGGCAGAGAGCGATGAGATAGACCGCGCTTTTGAGAAATATCTGAAGAAATAATGAGAGGCGGTTGCTTTTAGAGCACGTCATAAGAACCAATAACCCTAAAACCTAACCGGCAATGACAGAGGCTATATATGCCATGGCGCTGACGCGCATCAGCAACTTCAATTTCACTCAGGCGCTTGAACTATATCGGGCGCTTGGCAGTGCCACGGCATTATACGAGCATCGCAACGACATTGCTGATGTGATTGACCATTGTTCGCCGCGCCTGATAGAGGCGCTGAGACACTGGGATGAGCCGTTGAAACGCGCCTGCGTGGAGATGGAATTTATCGAGAAGTACGGCATAACCGTGATGACGCTCAACGACGACAGCTATCCCCGGCGGCTTGCCGAGTGTGCCGATGCTCCCATCGTGCTTTACTATAAGGGTAGTGCCAACCTCAACAAACCGCAGATTGTCAACATTGTCGGCACCCGTCACTGTACGCCGTATGGCAGCGATAACATAAGCCGGCTGGTGCGCGAGTTGAAGGAACTGTGTCCCGATGTTCTGATAGTGAGCGGACTTGCCTACGGAGTGGACATCGCAGCCCACCGTGCCGCCCTCGGCAACGGTCTTGAAACAGTGGGAGTGCTTGCTCACGGGCTTGACACGCTGTACCCCTCACGCCATAGGGAAACGGCGAAGGCGATGCTCAGTCAGGGCGGACTGCTCACTGAGTTTATGACCGGAACCAATGCCGATAAAGTGAACTTTGTGCGCCGCAACCGCATAGTGGCAGGAATAAGCGATGCCACAATCGTGATAGAAAGCGACATAAAGGGCGGTAGCCTTATCACCGCAGGTATTGCCCGAAGCTACTGCCGCGATGTGTTTGCGCTGCCTGGAGCCGTGGGATGGCAGTATTCGCAAGGCTGCAACCGTCTTATCCGTGACAATGGTGCTGCACTGTTCACCTCGGCAGAGGATATAGTGAATGCCATGGGCTGGGAATACAGTCAAAAGCTTGCTGAAGCACAGCGCAATGGTATAGAGCGCAGTCTGTTCACCGAACTTACGGAAAACCAGCAGAAAATAGTCAACCTTTTGCAACGCAGCAACGACATGCAGCTCAACACCATCTGCGTGCAGACAGGACTGCCCGTGCAAGTGGTTATCGTTGAACTGTTTGGCATGGAAATGAAGGGAGTGGTGAGGTCATTGGCTGGCGGAATGTTCCACCTTATTATATAATAGTTCACTTAAGTTATGCAATTCTCACACGCAATTATCATAATTGCATAACTTTTTATGCAATTCTTACAATCGACTATCAGAATTGCATAACTTTTTATGCAATTCTTACAGTTGTTTGAGAAAATATTTGTATCTTTGCAGCAGAATTATAAAGAAAACCATTATGATTGAGAGAAATATAAGTAAGAAACTTACATTTTTAATGTCAAAGTTTCCTGTAGTGACTCTAACGGGCATCAGGCAAAGTGGTAAGTCTACACTGTTGAAAAACAGTTTTAAGGATTATAGGTATATATCGCTTGAAGACATTGACATACGCCGGATGGCGCAGACCGACCCGAGGGGATTTCTGAACAGTTTTGGAACAAAAACCATAATAGATGAGGCACAATATGCTCCGGATTTGTTCTCATATATACAGACCAAGGTGGATGATATCAACGATACAGGAATGTATATTCTGTCAGGCTCACATAATTTTCTTTTAATGGAGAACATATCACAAAGTCTGGCAGGACGTGCCGCCATACTTCGTCTTGCTCCTTTCTCTATATCGGAGCTGACACAGGCAGGACTGCTCCCGAACTCAATTGACGAATGGCTGTTTACAGGAGGTTTTCCACGTATATATGACAAGGACATACATCCCAGCGATTACTTTCCAAGTTACATACAGACATATATAGAGCGGGACATCAGAACCATGCGTAATGTCGGCAACCTGTCGCTGTTTGTCAAATTCTTGAAACTGTGCGCCGCACGCATAGGTCAACTTCTTAATGTACAGGCATTGGCTAACGAGTGTGGCATTTCTGTGGCTACAGCCAATGCATGGCTGTCGATTCTCGAAACGAGCTACGTCATTTTCATGCTGCGTCCCTATCACAACAACTTCAACAAACGGCTGGTGAAAAGTCCTAAACTGTATTTTTTTGATACAGGTCTGGCGGCATCATTGCTGGGACTCACCGACAGCAGCCAGATGACTATGCACTATCTGCGCGGTGAGCTGTTTGAGAACATGGTGATTGCAGAAAAGGCAAAAAATTACTATGCTCAGGGGCTGGAGCCGCAGATGTATTTCTGGCGTGACAGCAATCAGAATGAAGTTGACCTGCTGACAGAGGACGGTATGCAGCTGCGTGCATTTGAGATAAAGTCGAGTGCAACCATAAACACTGACTTTTTCAAAGGTCTGAAGCGGTTTGCCGGCATCAGCGGCTTGCAGCCGGAAAATCTGAGCGTGGTTTATGGCGGCGACAACAACCTCACAACATTACAGGGCAACTATGTTTCATGGCGCAGCCTGTAACATAGTTAGCCCAAACAACCGTAATTTTTATCAGGCTGTCAGAAAGCCAGGATTGAACGCACTTTGTAGTTTTTACTGTTTTTTAAATCTGTAGTCATATAGCTTGCATTATTGTCATCACCAGAGCCATAGTATAGTAGCGCTTCATTAGTTGGGGAATTATAGCACTCAGAAGAGGACCAGTATAATACAGACGACCAGTTATTAGAACCTAAATTCTTGAATATTTCTTTTCTATTCACACATATTGTCTTCAACTGACCGATTGAGGGGAGAAACCAGCATGTGCAGGTGATTGGGGATGAGACCGTGTTGTTATAATTCGTGGCATTGTAGGCGGCGGGATAATCTTTCTCCAATCCGTTAGATGCCGCCTGTAAAAACTTAAAGAAATATTTGTAGCCGTTCCAATCATTTTCCGGTTTTGAATAATTGTCATTTACATAACAGCCTATCTCGCCTGTTTTTCCCCAAATAAAAGTGTTAAAACCTTTGTTGTCGGCATTTTTCAGTGCTACCGCATAGCCATGACATTTCTTTTGTCTGATTTCGGTTGGCTCATAGTCTGTCTCGTCATTGTCATTATGTCCGGCGTAGAAGACTATGGCTACCACTGTCTTCTTTTGGTCATCGGTGAGGGTTGTCTCCTTGCTTATCAGCGTGCCGTCCTTGCACAGATAGTCGCCCACCTGAAGATTGTGGCTTATCTCCCTGATGCCGCCGTCAATCTTGAACTTCTTGCCCTTGCCGGCTGTAACGGCTTTGAGCTTCTCAGAGAGGATGGTAAAGTTTCTCGTGACTTTTTTTGTCGTTGCATCAGAAGTGTAGTTTCCTGTAATTGCCGAAGCCTTATCGGGATTGATGATATAACGGTAAATGTAAATACCCTCTTCCACCTGCCAGGGTTTTGTGGTCTCGCTGAAAGTCACAGTCACAGTCTCAGGATTGGGAATGATGTAGTCGGAAATCTCGGGGGATGTATTTGTAAAATGATAAGTAATCTTTGGCATCTCTATCACAGCCAGCGCCATGCGGTGAACAGTAGAGAATGTCAGCGCGATTGTGCCGTCCGATTCTGTTGGCACGCCTTGGGCGGTCATAAGGTCGGAGGCTGTGTAATTGGCATATTCGCTTTGGTCGGCCTTCACCTCCCAGCCGCTGATGAGATTTTCGAAGAAGGCTTTGTCGTCAGCACCGTCTGTCACGCTCACCTTGTCCGTCATGTCCTCTTGGTATGGATAGTACATATAATAGCTGTCTGTTGTCTCGCCTGTCACCTCCTCATTCATCGTCGTCCACACGATGCTCTCGCCGCTTTGTGTGGCAGTGAGCTTCACGTTTGCGCTCCTCACCTTGCCGTTTCTTACGATATACAGGCCACAGGCGTCGCCGGCGGTGAAATTGGTCTTGTTGTCTTCCTCAACGGCACGTGTGCCGCTGTTGCCGCCGGTGGAAAATCCGCCGTCGGTGATGGTGAAGGTCAGTGGCTTGCCGTTATTCTGTGGGGGGGTAGCTGTTGATGTCTCATCGTCCTGTGAGCAGGCAGTGAGCAGCACTAATGCCGCCATATAAAAAAAATGTGTGATGTTTGTCTTCATTGTCTTTATTGCTTAATTTTGATTTGTTGTTAGTTTTCTGAGCTTGAGATAATCTCATCCTCTTCCCAGTCGCTCCAAGTTCCACCGTCAACACTCTTTGCGTTGGCGTTTACACTGCCGGCAAGAATAGTTGTCGGCTCCATTTTAATCACTGTCATCTGTGGTTTCACGTATGACCTGCTTTTTGGGTTGTTTTCTTTCATGTCTCCTTTATTTTTATGATTTTCTTTACTTTGCGTAATTACTCTATGTTTTAATTTACCACAGCTCTCACAGAGCTATCAGCCGCTAAGATTCAGCAATCTCTGTGGTTAAAAATATGATAGTGAACAGTTTCTACTTAGCTGAGTTCAGTCTTGCTCTGAAAGGTCCGGCTACAGAATTGAACAATAGGTCGCCATTGGGCATATATTGTATTATGGCGTATGCTCCGTTGCCACGGTTGTCATCGCCGAATATCACGCGGTGGCGTGTGGCTCCAGTGCGCCAGTCAAGTCCTGTCACTTCCCATCCGTCATTGCCGTAGCCGTTGACAAACACCATCTCAGAAGAGGTGCTTACCGATGGAATCATGCTTATGGAACTGATGTCGCCACGGCTCCACTTGCTCTCCCATTTGTTTTCGGAGGTGTTCCAC
>JAGAPI010000302.1 GCA_017623335.1 Prevotella sp. | reverse complement strand
CTTTCTCAGCCACCATTATATAGCCTGCCTTTACGATTACCAAAACGCAGACTGCGGTGAGCATCCAGACTATTGCCAGATACCGTGGTATTATCTTCTTATTGTTGAACTTTGCCATTTATTAATGCATAATTCTTAATTCATAATTCATAATCGGTGTAACCGACACTCCACACTCCTCACTCCTCACTCACATATATTATATATGGTGGCTTGTCGCTTGTCTGTAGCAGTGAGTCGTGTTGTTGCTTCAGCATTTTCAGAATGTGACTTTCCCTGCACCGCTCTGTCAGCTCGCTCGATGTAGACAGAGCCTTGTATTTTGCATCCTTCAGGTTTGACTTCAGCTTGTTTATCTGTATCATATCCTGCTGACACTGATAGCGGAACGCCACGTATGTGAATGTGAACAGCACGATGAGCAGCATCAGCCATATCTGTGAGCGTATCCACCGTGCGCTGAGCATGTTGCCGCCGAGAATCTCCCTGAAGGTGATGCGTGACGATGGTGTAGCGTCTTCCTCACGGGCATTGTCGTTGAGCTTCTTTATGGCGGCGTTGAACTTCTGTTCCGCAAGACTTTTCTCGTCCTTTATCTCTTCAGCTGTATTTGATTGACTTTCGTCGGTTTTCAATTCTTCATTCTTCATTGACTTTGTCGATTTTCGGCTGCACCTCGGAAAAGCTCAAGCGAGCTTGGCTCTTCACTCGGTTTGCACTAAAATTCTTCATTCTTCATCTTTCACTCTTCATTTCTTTTCCGCGATTCTCAGTTTTGCGCTCCGGCTGCGCGGGTTGCGCTGCATCTCCTCGCTGTCCGAGGTTACGGGCTTGTTTTTCACAAGTTTGAAGGGCGATTCTATGCGCCCGTAGAAATCTTGTTTCAGTTTTCCTTCAACATTGCCCGTTTTCATTATGTTTTTCACCATGCGGTCTTCCAGCGAGTGATATGTTATCACGCTCAGCCGTCCGTTCTCAGCCAGCAGCTCTGTTGCGCTCAGGAGCATTTCCCGCAGGGCTTCCATCTCATGGTTTACCTCTATTCTCAGAGCCTGAAACAGTTTTGCCATATCCTTCTTCTCCCTTTCGCGCGGCATCAGCTTTTCCACCGCGTCCAGCAGCTGGTTTATCGTCGTTATTCTCTGCTGTGACCTTGCCTTGACTATTGCCGCCGCAAGTTTCCGCGAGTTTTTCAGTTCTCCGTAAAGGTAGAGCACATCGGCAAGCCGCTCTTCGTCGTAGTCGTTCACTATGTCGGCGGCAGTCTTCCCTCCGCGCTGGTTCATCCTCATGTCTAATGGCGCGTCCTCGTATCTGAACGAGAATCCCCGCTGACTGTCGTCAAGATGATGGCTCGACACCCCAAGGTCGGCAAGCAGTCCGTCTATGTGCTCAATGCCGTAGTAGCGCATCCAGTTTTTCAGATATCTGAAGTTGCTCCTTACGAATGTCAGCCGCTTGTCGCCGACGATGTTCTGCTCGGCGTCGGGGTCTTGGTCGAAGCTGAACAGGCGCGCCGTGCCGTCCATGCGGCTGAGAATCTCGCGCGAGTGCCCGCCGCCTCCGAATGTCACGTCAACATACACGCCTCCGGGCTTTATGTTAAGTGCATCGACACTTTCATTGAGCAACACCGGCACATGATAGCCTTCGGCTGTTATTATCTCGTTGTTTTTTTTCATCGCTGTACTAACTCAACACTTAACACTCAGCACTCTCCATGATTTTCTCCAGTGCCGAGCCGAAATCATCGGCATTCATAAACGGTTCGCCGCTATTGTCGTTGCTCCAAATCTCAATGTAGTCGTTCATCCCGATAAACCTCACGTCCTGACTGATGCCTGCCACCTGCATGTTGCGCTTGCTGATGAGAAACCTGCCGTTGCCGTCGAGCTGTATCATCTCTGCCTCGGCAAGATACTGGCGGTAAATCATCTGGTGTTCCTTGTTCCAGCGGTTCAGCCGCGAGCGCAGGGCGTCAAGCTGCTCGTACCACACGCTTTCGGGATAGAGCGTAAGGCATTTTTGGAATATGTCCTTGCGCATAATAAGCCGCTCTTTGCCAGCAGCCTGTAGCTGTTTGCGAAGTACAGAAGGGAGGAATACCCGCCCTTTTGCATCCAATTTTGCTTCTATGTTTCCTAACAGTCGCACGCGTACTTATTATATCTTTTTGAATTTTGTTTGCAAAGATAATGATTTTTCCCCACATTACACCACTTTTCCCCACTTTTTTCTAAATTTAACTTTTGAAAACATTTTTCGTCCTCCCTGTATTCGTAATTCTGAACGATACGTTTACGGTTCTGAACGATACATTCACGACTCCAAATCGTTGATTCGCGACTCCCAATCGGCGATTGGCAGTTCTAAATCGCCGATTGGTGACTCTAAATCGGCGATTTACGGTTCTGTTTTTGCAGAAAACACAATTTTTTTTGCCGTTTTTTCTCATAGTCCAACCCAAATTAGAATATTGTTTTGTTATTCAGGAGTTTGCGTGATTTTATAGTCCAACCCAAGTCCAACCCAAGTCCAACCCGGGTCCATCCCCCAACCGTCATGTAAAACGGTTGCTTTATCGCGCCACATCAAAAAAATATGGCTTTTTGTGGGTTTTGGGTTGGGCTTGGGTTGGACCTGGGTTGGACTTGGGATGGACTATGAAAATGTGTAATTCTCTGTTGTTCAGTGCAATACCCCTGTTTGGGTTGGACTATGTGAAATTTTGCCTCAAAAAATATTTTTTTTCACTGCGTGCTCCGCACTGACACGGCTGCTCTTCGATCACACACTGCTGGCTTCGCATAAAAGAAAAGCCACACGGTATCATCATCTGATGATGAATTGGCATCCTTTGGATGACACGGCTCGTTGGCGCATAATGGTAGGGCTTAAAGAAAGCCGTGTCCACCGCAGGGGTGCCGTGTCAGCTCGCAAGAGCGCAGTGGATAAATATTTACTCCCGTTTTCTTAGTTTTAGTACTTTGTTCTGTAAACTTTCAAGAAAATAATGCGCTGCGGCGCAAGAAAACTGACAAAATATTTGTCGGAGTGCCGCTTTTTCCTTACTTTTGTGGCGCTTTCCCTTGAGGGGCTGCTCCGGCGGCAATGATTGGGTCAGCACTTTTTATACATTAAAGGCGTTTACAGACGCTTTGGTTTTGACGATAGAGAATCTCGCAAATTCAACGATTTGTCAAGAACAAAGCAACGTGAACGCCCCAGTAAGGTATATATACATAATCCCTTACTCCCTCTTGTCGGTTCTTGTCGGCAGGAGCGTTTGTGGATTTATTTATATATCATCTTCCGTGGGGCTATGGCGTTGCTCGTTTCGACAAATCGGGCAATGCGAGAGCCTTCTATCGTGGAACGAGCAAGCGAACTGGCTCCACTTTTTTTGTATAATGTGAGAAATGAATGGCACCTGATGATGCTTAGTATTAATTTTAAACACATTATATTATTTATGAAACAAAAAAACTTTAAACTTGTTTGGCTGATAATTGCAGTCATGGTGTTGGCGTTTGTGCCAAAAGATGCGGAGGCGAAGGATGCTGTGGATTATCCTTCAGAAAAAATTGTAAAGCCTGAAAACGGTGAAGGAACACCAGAAAGTCCTTATGAAATTGCAACCGCTGGAAATCTTTATTGGTTCGCGGCTGAAGTGAACAAAGGAGGGGATAACCGTAAATTGTGCGCAAAACTTACTGCACATATAACTGTGAACGCAAATTTACTCACAGATAAGATTAATACTGATGATGGAACAATAAAAGATGGAGTAACTGATGATGTTTATAAATGGACGCCGATAGGAACTTTACGCAAAGAATTCTTAGGGACATTTGACGGTAAAGGGTACACTATAGAAGGGCTGTATATTATTAGTTCGGATAATTATCAAGGTCTTTTCGGATGGTGTAAAAAAGGTGAAAATGACATTATTTATCCCTGCACAATCAAGAATGTTGGCGTTATAGATTCTTATATTAAAGGAGCGTCTTATATTGGTGGCGTGTGCGGAACTATCGATTATGGAACCATCGAGAATTGTTACAACACAGGAATTGTCATTGGAGAAAGTTATGTTGGTGGAGTCTGTGGAACTGTCGATTCTGGAACCATCGAGAATTGCTATAATACAGGAGTTGTAATGGCAACCCAGACAAATTACGCTTCTGTAGGCGGCGTGTGCGGGAAGAGTTGGGGTACAATCGAGAATTGCTACAACACAGGTGATGTCAGCGCAACGGGAAATTATGCTGATGTAGGTGGCGTGTGCGGATATAATACCACCATCGGCATAATCCAATATGAGCGCACGGGACTGACCGCCGCCGACTACGGCACTATTTGCATGCCATACGCAGTGGCGGCAGGGAAAATCGTAGGTGCTGAGTTTTATAGCATAGCCGGCAAGGAAGAAAAGGATGGCACAGTAACTTCTGTGTATCTTGAGAAAGTGACGGGTGGTTTGGTTGCGGGGCAGTCCTATATCTTCAAGGCTACGGCGAAAACATTGACCTGCACAATCACGTCGACCAGCGGAGAGGCAAAAGAAGCCGGCAGTCATAACGGGCTTATTGGCAGCTTTGAGGAAAAGAAAGTGCCGGAGGGTAATAATATTTACGTACTGAAAAACAATAAATTATATAAGCGCGGCACACAAGACTGGAAGATTGCAGCCGGCAGGGCTTATATAGATTTGAACCCAATTACGACTCCTTCATCAGCACCAGCTAAGGGCGTAATAAAAATAGGAGTTTCTGGCGACGGCACTACTGGCATTGGTGCGGTGACGGCGGAGCACGACAACGTGTATTACAACCTGCAGGGGCAGCGCGTAGCCGCTCCCTCACGCGGAATTTATATCGTAAACGGAAAGAAAGTAATAATAAAATAGCATTTAAGATATGGAAATGAAGACAAAGAAAAAATACGTGGCACCAAAGATGACTGTGATTGAAACCTCGCCAACAAGCATTCTGGCTGGGTCGCCGGATCCGCAGCAGCAGGCGATTGGCATTAGCAACGATGATTATACGCCAGTTGGCGATGAAGGCTATTGGGGCGACTGATACTCTTGCAGTACCTTAGTTAATCTCATAAAAGCAGAAAACGTTTCCTTTCAAAATGGATTTATGCCTCTATTTTGAAAGGAAACGTTTTTGATTTTGAGTAATGAATTATATTTCACCATGTTATCCACTTAAATATGTCTTAGTTCCTTATTTTCAATGTCTTGCCTTGGTGTCTGTGTCATGTTTTTGAAACCTTTTTATCACATTTTTGGTTCAAAAAATATTTTTCCACTGCGTGCTCCGCACTGACACGGCTGCTCTTCGAGCACACACTGCTGGCTTCGCATAAAGAAGAGCCACACTGCATCATCATACGATGATGGATTGGCATCCTTTGGATGACACGGCTCGTTGGCGCATTGTGGTAGGGGCTAAAGCAAGCCGTGTCCCCCGCAGGGGGCGTGTCAGCTCGCAAGAGCGCCGTGGATAAATATTCACTACTCTTTTGCGATTTGTTAAATAAAAATTTGTGGAATTAAAATAAAAATGTTACCTTTGCGCATTGAATAATAAAAACCCGGATTCATCACCTGCATCGGATATCAGGGAGAGGAATTACCGGGACTGCGGTGCAAAGGTACAAAAAATATGTCATATAACAAACAATTTTTTGAAAAAGTTTTCTCAAATAAGCGGATGGAGCGTTATTTTAAGCTATATCCGCAAGATGAAAGTCGTGCAATAATGCATTATCAGTGTAATCTAAGATTGTCGGAAGCGATGTATCCGTCCCTTTCCGTTCTTGAGGTTACACTTAGAAATTCGTTGTGTCGGGAACTTAGACTTATGACGGGACGTGAAGACTGGTATGCTATATTTCCTAATACTCCAGGACTGACAAATCTTAATAAGGATATTACGCAGGCTTCAAAACGTATTTCGGGAAGGCATGAACAAGTCACTCCCTCCAAGATAATAGCGGAACTGACTCTTGGTTTTTGGGTATCGTTATTGAACAGTGAGTATGAGAAAATTCTATGGAAAGACTTGCGCCGTGCTTTTCCTTATATGCCTAAAAACCGCAAACAGCGTAAAAATGTATCAGCTCCGCTAAACCGTTTCCGGGCGTTTAGAAACAGAGTATTCCATAATGAATCAATATGTTGGAATCTTGACAGAGTAAAAGAGTTACATGATGAATTTATTGTGTTGTTGGGCTGGATGAACAAAGATGTTCCCAGTTGGCTGGCATTGTCAGACAGATTCGATAACGTAACGGAGAATATTCGCAAAGTGTTAAATCGATAAGATGTCAGCTCGCAAGAGCGCCGTGGATAATATTCACTGAACCGCCAGTTTTTTGTTTTTTAAGTTTTTTTATTGCATAATATTCTTATTTCCACTGAAAATGTGTTAATTTTGCACCTTGGTTATGAAACATAGTGACAGAATGAGCACTCTTACGGAAAAAACAATCGATATTGACAGTCTGTTGAAGAGCAAGATGGGCAGCAAGGCACGCTGGGTGCCGCGGCCGCTTGTGTCGTGGCTGAAACACATCATTCATCAGGACGAGGTGAACAGGTATCTGTGGGAAAGCCGCCATCTCAGCGGCACGGAATGGCTGGAGGAGTGTGTGCGCTATCTCGACATGACGCTCGACATCGTGGGCGCTGAGAACCTGCCGGCAAAGGACGACGGCAAGCTCTACACCTTTGTGAGCAACCATCCGCTGGGCGGTGAGGACGGAGTGGCTTTGGGAGCCATCATAGGCAGACACTACGACGGGCGGTTCCGCTATCTGGTGAACGATCTGCTGATGAACCTGCCGGGACTGGCGCCCGTGTGCATACCCATCAACAAGACGGGCAAGCAGAGCCGTAACTTCCCCGCAATGGTGGAGACGGGCTTCAAGAGCGACAACCACATGCTGATGTTCCCCGCAGGCATCTGTTCGCGCCGCAGGGACGGGGTGATACGCGACGTGGAGTGGAAAAAGACATTCGTAGTGAAGTCGGTGGAGTATCAGCGCGACATCGTGCCAATACATTTCGGCGGTCAGAACTCCGACTTTTTCTATAAGCTGGCGAATTTCAGCGACAAGCACCTGAAGTTCAACCTTGCCATGCTGTTTCTCGTTGACGAGATGTACAAGAACGTGCACAAGACATTCCGCATAGCCATCGGCAAGCCGATACCGTGGCAGACGTTCGACAAGTCGAAAACCGCCGCACAGTGGGCGCAATGGGTAAAGGAAAGGGTTTACGAACTGTAACCGTAATCGTGAAGTGACGTCACTGACACACAGACATACTTACTAAAAACTGAAAATGGAACAAGAGATAATAAAACCGGTAGACAAGGAACTCATCATGAGCGAGCTCACCCCTGAGCGCCAGATGAGAATGACCAACAAGAGCAACAACGAGATATACATTGTGGATGCCCACAATGCCCCTAACACCCTGCGCGAGATAGGACGGTTGCGCGAGATTGTGTTCCGTGAGGCTGGCGGAGGAACGGGCAAGGAAGTGGATCTTGATGAGTTTGACACATGCGAGAACTGCTACAAGCAGCTCATTGTATGGAATCCTGATGCTCAGGAAATCATAGGCGGCTACCGCTATATTCTGGGCACCGATGTGAAGTACGACGGCAACGGTCAGCCGATTCTTGCCACAAGCCACATGTTCCATTTCTCACAGAAGTTCATCGATGACTATATGCCATACACCATAGAGCTGGGACGCTCGTTTGTGTCGCTCGAATATCAGAACACGGGCAAGCACGCGTCGAAGTCGCTTTTTGCCCTCGACAATCTTTGGGACGGGCTTGGCGCGCTCACGGTGATAAAGCCCAACGTGAAGTACTTTTTCGGCAAGATGACCATGTATCCCTCGTATATTCGCAGGGGCAGGGACATGATTCTGTATTTCCTGAAGAAGCATTTTGAGGACAAGGAGCATCTTATCATCCCGATGAAGCCGCTCATTATAGAGGAAGATCCGGAAGAGCTTGCCAAGCTGTTCTGCGAGGATGACTTCAAGGACGACTACCGCATACTGAACCGCGAGGTGCGCAAGCTCGGACTCAACATCCCGCCATTAGTGAATGCCTACATGGGACTGTCGCCCACGATGAAGCTGTTCGGCACGGCAATCAACTACGGTTTCGGCGATGTGGAGGAGACGGGAATACTTATTGCCGTTGACGAGATTCTTGAGCAGAAGCGTGTGCGCCATATCGACTCATATATAAAGGAGCATCCCGAGGCATTGCAGATTACGAGTGGTGCAAACAAGGTGATTTATAAGGAAAAGGACGTGTGACACGTCCGCACAATAAATAACGGAAACTAATAACTAAAACATTCAGATTTATGCAAAAGGTACTGTACATATTCATTCTGTTGGCGCTTTTTGCAAGGGTGCCGGCACAGGAGCGGTTTTGCAGCATTGACGATGCCGATCCTGTGGTGCTTCTTGGCGACCGGATAGAATATAAGGGACAGACGGTGACGCTCGGTCAGCGTGCTATCTATGTGGACGGCAGTTTGCCCGATGAGGTGGTGGCAAACCGCAAGTATGTTTATAATTCTTTTGTTGAGGCTGCCCGTCATTTCATTGACGGAACAGAGGAGGATCCGATGCGGGTGTATATCGCTCCATACGTATATTGGGTGGACAATCCCGATGTGCCTGCCGTGGCGGTGGGCAGTGACGGACGTGAACCGTTCGGCATGATAATAAAATGCCAAAATCTGCACCTCATAGGGCTTGCCGACGATGCCAACAACATTGTGCTGGCATCGAAGCGCGGACAAACCCAGGGGGCAGTGGGCAACTTCACCATGTTCGACTTCTGGGGCGACGGCCTGCAGGTGAGCAACATGACGCTCGGCAACTTCTGCAATATCGACCTTAACTACCGCCTTAGACCAGAGCTTAATATCCGGAAGCGTGGCGAAGCTATCACGCAGGCTCACGTGGCTTACTGTCACGGCGACAAGGTAGTGGCGCGCAATGTGCGTTTCATCAGCCGGCTGAACATGAATCCCCTCAACGGGGCACGCCGCATACTGTTCGACCGATGCCACATGGAGTGTACCGATGATGCTCTCACGGGCAACGGCGTATATCTGCAATGTACCTTTGGATTTTACGGGCAAAAGCCATTTTACACCACTCACCGTTGTGGAGCGGTGTTTCTTGACTGCGATTTCTACATGCGCTCGGCAAACAGTGTGATGGCATTCTGCAAGGCAAGCGGACCGCTCACCGTTATCGACTGCCGCTATCATGCCGCTGACTCAACATATATAGCGTGGGCGAATTATCCCGATGCCACACTGCGATGCTATCAGTCGGGATTCACTCTCAACGGCAAGCCATATACTGTGGGTAACCGCAATCCGCAGAACACCGTCGACATAACCCGTCTTCCGCTGCTCAACGCCTTTGTAGTTGACGGTGAGGGTGGAAGACAATATAATATAGGTAATCTTCTTAATGGCGACGATGGCTGGATGCCTTCGATAACCGACAATCCGGGCAGACATGCTACACAGTATGTCAAGGGTGATGAGATGCCCGCTGCCCTGATTCTCAACAAGAAAGAGGTGGAGCTGCGCACGGGCGAGGCTCCCGTTGTGCTTCATGCCGCTGCCATGCGCCATGCCGGTTACCGCTGGCAGGGCAAGCAGCCAGCAATACATTGGCGGGTGCCAGAGGAGTATTCGTCGTGTGTGCGTCTGTCAGCTTCTGTGGGCGACAGCATAACGGTGGAGTCAATAAACAACAGCGATACTTCCGCCGAGTTTTGCATAGAGGCATACACCGGCAGCGGACTGCATGCTGCGGTGAGGGTGACGGCAAAACCGGCATTGCTGCCGCAGCCTGAGTTTACGGCAAAGCCATATATAATAAAGAAAGGTGGCGACAGGCTTGAAGTGGAATATGCCCTGAATCTTGACGGCAGGCGCGACATGTCGGAAGTGACATGGTATCGTGCGTGGAAGGCTGACCTCAGCGACTCGGTGGCTGTGGCGGTGAGCCGCGACGGTG
>JAGAPI010000301.1 GCA_017623335.1 Prevotella sp. | reverse complement strand
TTCGGCATCTACATCATCATGATTGTTATATCGGCGTCGATAATGATTTCCATCGGAGTGGACAACACCAACGCCATAACCATAGCCCTGAGCTGCATGGGAAACGTGGGACCGACGCTCGGCACGCAGATTGGACCCGAGATGTCGTGGTCGTCGCTGCCCGATGCCATCAAGTGGATATGCTCGCTGCTCATGCTCATGGGGCGTCTGGAGATTATGACGGTGCTGGTGCTCTTCACGAGGGCATACTGGAAGGAAAATTAGGATATTAAGTAAAAATATAACTAACTTATTAAGTCAAAAGACAGAAATGATTGCATTTAAATTTGAACCGTTGCTGAAGTCCACAATCTGGGGCGGCAACAGGATTATTCCGCTGAAGCATCTCGACAGCAAGATGCAGAATGTGGGCGAAAGCTGGGAGATTTCGGGAGTTAAGGACAGCGAGACCGTAGTGGCTGAAGGCGAGCACAAAGGCAAGCGCCTGAACGCGCTGGTGGAGGAGCTTGGCGAAAAGCTGCTGGGCAGGGACAACTACAGCCGTTTCGGCAACGAGTTTCCGCTGCTCATCAAGTTTATCGATGCGCGGCAGCCGCTGAGCATTCAGGTGCACCCCACCGACGAGATTGCCCGCCGTCAGGGCAAAAGTCGCGGCAAGACCGAGATGTGGTACGTGATGGACAGTGACAAGGATGCCACGCTGCTGAGCGGACTCAAGAAGAGCATCACGCCTGGCGAGTATAAGGCGATGGTGGCGGACAACACCATCTGCGATGCCATTGCGCAATACAGCGTCAGGGAGGGCGACTGCTTCTTCCTGCCCGCAGGCAGAATCCACGCCATCGGGGCGGGCTGCCTGCTGGCGGAGATTCAGCAGACAAGCGACGTGACCTACCGCATATACGACTACAACCGCCGCGACAAGGACGGCAATCTGCGAGAGCTGCACACCAAGGAGGCAGCCGAGAGCATCGACTACACCGTGGAGAACGACTACCGCACAAATTACTCGGCAAAGAAAAACCAGGGCGTGCGCCTCGTGTCGTGTCCTTACTTCACCACCAGCGTCTACGACATCGACCAGCCCGTGACGCTCGACTACAGCAGCCTCGACAGCTTCGTCATCCTCATAGCCCTTGAGGGCAGCGCAACGCTCACCGACGAAAATGGCGAACAGACTTCGCTCAACGCCGGAGAGACGGTGCTTCTGCCTGCCACCGCCAGCAGCGTCAGGGTGGAGGGGTGCGTGAAGTTCCTCGAAAGCTATATTTAGGGCAACTGCGGCAGAAAAAACACGTCTTGCCGTACCTTAAAAATTTTCTGCGCAGAATTTGTTCAGATTCTGCGCAGAATTTTCCTAAATCCTGCGCATAATTTTTTTGAATCCTGCGCATAAAAATTTTTATACGCATAATCTGAAAAAATTATAACTATAATTTTTCAGATTATAACTATAATTTTTTTTAGCTGTGCGGAAGAAAAAAATAAAGAGCCGGGTTTGGCTCTTTATTTTCTTGATATTGTGACAGTTATTTGATATTTCTGCTTTTCCTCAGCTCTGTGCCAGATATTCCGCGCACATGTCGGCGCAGCGCTCGCCGTCTATTCCGGCGCTCACGATGCCTCCGGCATAGCCTGCGCCCTCGCCGCAGGGGAACAGTCCACTGACGCTGACGTGCATCAGCGTCTCGGGCGAGCGGACTATGCGCACGGGCGACGATGTGCGCGTCTCGGCGGCTATCATCAGCGCCTCGTTGGTGAGGAAGCCGTGGCTCATCTTGCCGAACTTCCTGAAGCCTTCCTGCAGGCGGCTCACAATCTGCTGAGGCAGCCAGAAATGCAGGGGAGAGGAAATCAGGCCGGGCGCGTAGCTGCTCTTGGGCAGGTCGTATGACAGCCGGCGGTTCACGAAGTCTGCCATGCGCTGCGCCGGAGCCGTCTGCTTCATGTTGCCCTGCTGCCAGCAGTCGCGCTCTATCTGTTCCTGCCACTCCATGATGCGCAGCGGACTGTCGCCGGCGATGTCCTCGGGACGGGTCTCCACCACCATGCCGCTGTTGCTCCACTGACCGCCGCGGTTGCTGGGGCTCATGCCGTTTACAACTATCTGCTGAGGACCCGTGGCGGCAGGAATCACAAAGCCGCCGGGGCACATGCAGAACGAATACACTCCGCGTCCGTCGACCTGAGTGACAAACGAATATTCGGCGGCAGGCAGATATTTTCCGCGCCCCTGGCGCGAGTGATACTGTATGCTGTCTATGAGCGCCGACGGATGCTCAAGGCGCACGCCCACGGCAATGCCCTTTGCCTCAATCTCAATCTTGGCGGTGTGCAGATAGCGGTATACGTCGCGCGCGCTGTGGCCCGTGGCAAGTATCACCGGCCCGCGGTAAGTCTCCTCGCCGCCGTTTTGCAGGTTGGTGCACTCAACGCCCACCACGGTGTTGCCGCTGAGAATCAGGCGGTCCATCCGCGTCTGGTGGTGAACCTCGCCGCCGCAGCGGATAATGGTGTTGCGCATGTTCTCAATCACACGTGGCAGCTTGTCGGTGCCTATGTGAGGATGGGCATCGGCGAGGATAGCCGTAGATGCTCCGTGCTGGCAGAACACGTTGAGAATCTTTTCCGTGCTGCCGCGCTTCTTGCTTCGGGTGTATAGCTTGCCGTCGCTGTATGCGCCGGCTCCGCCCTCGCCAAAACAGTAGTTGCTCTCGCCGTCCACCTTCTGCGTCTTGGTGATGGCGCTGAGGTCGAGCTTGCGCTGGCGCACGTCCTTGCCGCGCTCTATCACAATGGGGCGCAGTCCGCGCTCAATGAGGCGCAGCGAGGCAAAGAGTCCGCCGGGACCTTCGCCCACTACAATCACGCGCGGACGGTCGTGCACATCGCGATACTCCGTTGGCGTGTACTCGTCGTCAGCTGGAATCTCGTTTACGTACACCCTCACCTTGAGGTTTACAAACACCTGTCTCTGCCGCGCGTCGATGCTGCGCTTCAGTATTCTCACGGCGTTCACGGTGCGGGTGTCAATGCCCTGCTCCCTGCCGATATATTCCTTTATGCTGTTCTCGTTTGCTGCAATCTGCGGCAGCACTCTTATACTTAATTCTTTAATCATAATTTTTTTTAATGAAGAATGAAGAGTGAAGAATGAAGAATTTTTTTTATGAAGAATTTTTTAAATGAAGAATGAAGAATTTTTTTTAATGAAGAATGATGAACGAAGAATTTTTTATTCCTTTTTAATACCGCGTGTACTAAGCGCAGCCAATTCTTCATTCTTCATTCTTCACTCTTTATTTTTACTCCTGGCTCATATCCGCCACCATTTTCCTATACATGCTGTAGACACGCTGGCGCGACACATATCCGCGGAAGTGGTTATCGCCGTCCATCACGGGCAACAGGTCGGCGTGGGTGCGGTCGAATGTTGCCATTACGTCGGTCATTGGGTCGCGCTCGCTCAGCACTGCGGCAGGCTCTGTCATCAGCTGCGACGCCTTGAAGTGGTGGTAAAGCTCGGTGCGGAACACCACGCGGCGAATCTTCACAATATCAATCTCGCCGAGCAGGTTGCCGGCGGCATCGAGCACGGGCAGGATGGAGTTCTTGCTTTTTGTCACCTTATTTATAATAGTGCCTAATTCCATGTCGGGCGATATGATGGTGTAGCGCTTTTCTATGACGCTCTCAAGGCTCATCAGAGTGAGGATGGAACTGTCGGTGTGGTGGGTGAGTAGCTTGCCCTGGCGTGCCAGCCGCATGGCGTAGATGCTGTGGGGCTCGAAGATGCTGATGGTGAGATAGGCGCTCACCGACACTATCATGAGCGGCATGAACAGACTGTAGCCTCCCGTCAGCTCGGCAATGAGAAACACTCCCGTGAGCGGGGCGTGCATCACTCCCGACATCACTCCAGCCATGCCGAGCAGGGCGAAGTTCTTTTCGGGCAGATAGGTGCCGAAGTTGTATTCGTTCCAGATGCGCGAGAAGAGAAAGCCCGTGAAACAGCCGATAAAGAGGCTTGGCGCAAACGTACCGCCGCAGCCGCCCGCACCGTTGGTGGCTGATGTTGCCACAACCTTGGTGAGGATTACCAGGGCGATGTAGATGAGCAGCAGCGATGTG
>JAGAPI010000300.1 GCA_017623335.1 Prevotella sp. | reverse complement strand
TCCGAGGACCGATAAGTTTATAACCATAGGTGAGAACTCAAAGCTGGCAAATATGTTTGTGGCATCGGTGGCTCTCGATATCCGCGGCAATATCGTGGTGGGCACGTCAAGCGCCTATTCGCTTATCGACAGCAAGACGTTCGCCGTGAGCAACGTCACCCGTCCTGCCGACGGTGTGTCGGTGTTTACGGCGCAGGCCACCAACCAGACATTCTGCGACAGCCGCGGGCTGATATGGATGTGTACCACAGCCGGACTCAATGTATATGATCCGCTGACAGGCAAGAACTATATACTCAACAACACCAATGGCTTGTTTGGCTCGGTTACATACGGCGTGGCGGAGGATGCCAGCGGCGACATGTGGGTGGTGACCGAGTTCTCGATAAGCAAGGTCAACGTTAAGTTTGATTCGGAGCAGTGCCGTTTCTTCATCATGAACTATGACAGCCGCGACGGACTGCAGCAAGGTCCCTACAACCAGCGCAGCATCTATCTGTCGAAAGATGGAAAGATATATGTGGGCGGTCGCGATGGAATTGACGTGATTACGCCGTCACACAACATGTTCCGTACCGTAAATCCGCGTGTGATTTTCTCCGACATCCAACTTTATGGCGAAGATGTGGTGATTGGCAAAAAATATGACGGTCAGGTGGTGCTGAAACAGGAGTTAAACACATGCCGCGAGGTATTCCTGAAAGAGGGAAGCACAAGTATTTCCATATATCTTGGGTCGAGTGACTGCGCCATCCGTTCACGCACAAGGTTCACGTATTGGGTGGAGGGGCTGAACTATGCATGGCTTTCCACCGACGAGTCGTTGCCCGTGATAAATCTTATGGGATTGACGGCAGGCACTTACCGTGTACACGTAAGGGCACTTGATGACCGCGGCAACGAGTGCAGGGACGAGGGAGTACTCGTGATACATGTCGACGCTCCACTGTGGCGTTCATGGTGGGCTATATGCCTGTATGTCATCATGGCTCTGGTACTGTTTGTGGTATGTTACCGCAATCAGGATTACCTGCTCAAGATATTGAAAAAGATTCTTGGTGTTGAGAGACGCAGGCTGAAAGCTGAACAGGAAGCAATGGAAAAGAAGCACCAGCTTACCCCCGACCAGCGTTTGGTACGCAACGTGGAGCGATATATAGAAACGCATATTAGTGACCCAAATATTTCGATTGTCACCATGGCGCGTGAACTGGGAATGCCGCATGTGCAACTTTATGCGGAAATCACCCGGATAATGAAGACCACTCCGTCGGAACTCATGCGTGACACACGTATCGAACATGCCTGCAGGATGCTTGAAGGTACTGACATGAACACTGTTGACATTGCGTTTGCCGTGGGATTCCGCCATTTACACGCTTTTGTAGAGTGTTTCGTGGCTGTGAAGGGAGTGACTCCTAAGGCTTACCGTCAGATGAAGTGTGGTGGAGCTGGTGGAGCTGCCCCGGTCGCTAATCATGGCGGCACTGTGAATAACTGGCGTGGATCCTCGGCTACCGGCAGTATGAACGACGGTATGGGTGACATAAATGATCTGTATAACGGAGAGTTTTAGACATTGGGAAATATTTAAATTATATATCAACTAAACATTATGAAAGTAAAAAGATTTTTTGTCTCCGCCCTACTCATGGGCGGAGTGCTGTGCCTGCCGGCGGCAAACTGGCAGAAAACTGCCGGCGGCGTGTTGATAACCACCGACAACGGGGCAGGCGAGGCAAAGGTGATTCGCCTGCAGGTGATGGGCGACAACATCATCAAGGTTGAGGCAACACCCGAGAGCCAGATACCAAAGAAGCGCAAGAGCCTTGTGGTGGTCGATCAGAAGGTTACGGCAAAGTACACCGTGAGCGAGTCGGGCGACGAGGTGACGGTGAAGGCAAGCGGCGTGCAGGCACGTGTGAACACGAAGACGGGCCGCATCTGCTTCTACGACGGCAGCGGCAAGCAGCTGTTGCAGGAGACCGCCACAAAAGGAAAGACCTTCAAGAAGTTTGTGTCGGGACAGACTGAGCTGCCCGCAAACTACCATCCCACATCGCCCGACGAGATAAACTGGGGCAAGAAGGACAACCTCAACAAAATATCGCTTGAGGACCGTAGCGGATACACCTGGCACTTGCAGTTCGACGGTGTTGACGGCGAGGCTATCTATGGACTCGGACAGCACCAGTCGGAGGAAATGAACTACAAGGGCAAGAACGAGGAACTGTTTCAGTACAACACCAAGGTGGCCGTGCCGTTCGTGATGTCAACAGCTGGCTACGGTCTGCTGTGGGATTCCTATTCCTACGGTCGCTGGGGCAATCCCAACAACTATCAGCAGCTTGGCGCAGCCTTCACATTATATAATAAGGAGGGCAAGCGCGGTACTCTTACCGGAACCTACACCGATGCAAAGGGCAAGCAGATTGTGCGTCAGGAGGACTCGCTCTACTACGAGAACCTCGTGGAGATAGAAAAACTGCCCAAGGGTTTCAACATGGCAGGCTCGCGTGTGGTTTACGAGGGCTTCATCGAGGCTCCCACCTCTGCCGAGTATGATTTCATTCTCTACTATTCGGGATATATGAAGGTGTTTATCGACGGTCACAACGTGGTGCCCGAGCGTTGGCGCACGGCGTGGAACCCTAACGCCTACAAGTTCAGCACCGCCCTGCTCAAGGGACGCAAGACCCGTCTGCGCATAGAGTGGCAGCCCAACGGCGGAGTGGCTTACTGCGGACTGCGCGCTGCCGTGCCGCAGACTGAGGCTGAGAAGAACCGCGTGTCTATCTGGAGCGAGATGACAAAGGACATGACCTTCTACTTCATCGCCGGCGAGAACATGGACAAGATAATCAAGGGCTATCGCCAGCTCACAGGCAAATCGCCCGTGGTGCCAAAGTGGTCGCTCGGTTTCTGGCAGAGCCGCGAGCGCTATCAGACACAGCAGCAGGTGGAGGAGACAATGCAGACATTCCGCGACAAGAAGATTCCTTGTGACGTGATTGTGCAGGACTGGTTTTACTGGAAAGAGCCGGAGTGGGGCAGCTTCTCGTTCGACCCCGAGCGTTTCCCCAATCCTCAGGGAATGTACGACAAGGTACACTCGCTCAACGGCCGTCTCATGATTTCGTGCTGGCCAAAGTATTACTGGGGAATACCCAACTGCAACGAGCTTGACGCCAACGGCTGGATATACAAGCAGCCTGTAAACGACTCCATCCGCGACTGGGTGGGACCGGGCTATGTCAGCACCTTCTACGACGCTTATTCTGCCGGAGCACGCAAGATGTTCTGGAAGCACATGGACGAAAACCTTTACAGCAAGTACGGCAAGGGAATGGATGCATGGTGGATGGACGCCTCGGAGCCGAACATCAAGGACTGCACTCCGCTGGAGTACCGCAAGCTGCTCTGCGGACCTACCGCGCTCGGCACCTCTGACGAGTATTTCAACTCTTACTCAATACCTAACGCCGACGCCATCTACAACGGTCAGCGCAGCATCTCCAACAACCGT
>JAGAPI010000299.1 GCA_017623335.1 Prevotella sp. | reverse complement strand
GCGGCAATTGACTGCGAGATGTTCGGAGCGCAAGGCATAACTGTGCATCCGCGTCCCGACGAGCGGCACATACGTTATCAGGACGTGCGCGACATACGCCCTAACATCACCACAGAGCTGAACATCGAGGGCAATCCCATAGACCGCTATATTGACCTTGTGCTTGAGGTTCGCCCCACACAGGTGACACTCGTGCCCGACAGCGATGACCAGATAACAAGCAACCACGGCTGGAACACCAAGGAGCACAAAAACTATCTCACTGACATTGTGACACGATTTAAGACTGAGGGCATAAGGACAAGCATATTTGTTGACCCTGACCGCGAGATGGTGCGATATGCAAAAGAATGCGGAGCCGACCGTGTGGAATTATACACTGAGCCATACGCTGCCAACTATGCCGCCGACCGCAATGCCGCCATACGCCCATTTGTAGAGGCTGCCATAGAGGCACGCGAGATAGGGCTCGGGCTTAACGCCGGTCATGACCTAAGTCTGGAAAACCTACACTTCTATCATCAGCAGATACCTTGGACCGATGAGGTGAGCATAGGTCACGCCATCATATGCGATGCCCTATACATAGGACTAAAGGATACGATTGAGAAATATTTAATGTGCTTAAAATAAGGGGGCAATGGGAGCGATAACTTCTTCTAACTCCCTTTAACTTCCCCATAAAAAAATACAACTATGGTTTACGAATTTCTTGCAACAGGATTTGAAGATGTGGAAGCCCTCATCCCTGTAGACATTTTACGCCGTGCAGGCATAGAGATAAAGACAGTGAGCATCACTGGCGAGCGTATGGTGGAGTCGGCTCACGGAGTGAAAATTGAGGCCGACATGCTTTTCGAGGATGCCGACTTCGACAATGCTGAGCTATTGATGCTGCCGGGCGGTCTGCCAGGCTCAACCAATCTGCGCGACCACGAAGGAGTGTGCAACGCTATGCTTGCCCAATACAACCGAGGCGGTAAGGTAGCTGCCATCTGTGCAGCTCCTATGGTACTTGGCAAGATTGGCATACTCAACGGCAAGCGTGCCACATGCTATCCCGGCTGTGAGGACACCATGACCGGAGCCGAATATACAGCCGAGCTGTTTACCGTTGACGGCAACGTGACCACAGGCGAGGGACCTGCAGCAACATTCCCATACGCTTATGCTCTTGCCGAACAGCTCGTGGGCAGCGAAAAAGTGGAAGCCCTCAAGGACGGTATGCGTTTCAACCACCTCATGGGCAAATAACAGCAACAGATGGACTATATAATAATAGTAGCTGGCGGCAAGGGACTGCGCATGGGCAGCGACATACCCAAACAGTTTCTGCCAGTGGCGGGCAAGCCTATACTGATGCACACATTGCAGCGGTTTAGGGACTATTCAGAAAATCTGCAGATAATCCTTGTACTGCCCAAATCACAGCAGGAATATTGGCAGGAGTTGTGCAGAGAATACGCCTTTGATGTTGTACACACCGTGGCTGACGGAGGCGAGACACGTTTTCACTCTGTGAAGAACGGACTGGAGAAAATTCCCGATTCAACTCAAGGAATTGTCGGTGTACACGACGGAGTGCGCCCCTTCCCTGCCATTGAGGTGATAGCCGACTGTTATGACAAAGCCCGCACACACAAGGCTGTGATTCCAGTGACTCCAATAGTGGAGACAGTGCGCGAACTCGACGGTGACACAGCGTGCGGAAACATTGAGCAACTTGCATCGCATACCGTGGCGCGCAGCCGTTACCGACTGGTGCAGACACCGCAGACCTTCGACATACAACTGTTGAAGCAGGCTTACAGTCAGGAATACACCGATATGTTTACCGACGATGCCTCAGTGGTGGAAGCCTACGAACAGCAGGTGACACTTGTCAACGGCAACAGAGAGAATATAAAAATAACAACACCCTTCGACATCATAGTGGCGGAGGCACTGATGAAAAATTTAAAAGAAAATATATGAATTACAACAATCCTGAATTCGACCGCGCCATGAGCTCCAGCAGCTTCGGCACGTCGCTTAGTGTTCCTGCGCTCATGCGCAAAGTTTATGTGTGGATGACCTTAGCTCTGGTCATAACTGGCCTGACATCCTACGGTGTGGCTACAAGTCCCGGCATCATGCAGATGATATTCGGCAACCAGCTTGTGTTCTGGGGCCTCATCATCGCTGAGTTTGCCCTCGTGATAGGAATCAGTGCGGCCATCAACCGCCTGAGCATCAGCACAGCCACACTGATGTTTGTACTCTACTCGGTCATCAACGGTGCCACACTTTCGAGCATCTTCCTGCTCTACACCATGAGCTCCATAGCATCGGTGTTCTTCATTACAGCCGCCACCTTCGGAGTGATGTCATTGATTGGCATAGTCACAAAGACCGACCTCTCGGGAATAGGCAAGATGCTGATGATGGCACTCGTAGGTCTGATAATAGCCACCGTTGTCAACATATTTATGAAGAGCAGCGGGTTGGCAATGATTCTAAACTATGCAGGTGTGCTGATTTTCGTTGCACTCACAGCCTACGACACACAGAAGATAAAGAACATGCTCGCCATGGCTCCGTCTGATGAGAACGGACAGAAACTGGCACTTCTCGGTGCCCTGTCGCTCTATCTCGACTTCATAAACCTCTTCATCTATCTTCTGAGAATACTCGGTGACAGAAGAAACTAAAAATAGTGTTTAACAAATTACATAAAAAGAGCCGCAAAATGCGGCTCTTTTTATGTAATAATTCATTTGCAAACAAAATTTAATTCAAATTATTTTACATTGACTTATCTCAATTATTTGATAATCAACCTATGGAAAATGCGAAAAAGGGTTAAAACATTTGGCAGGTACACAAAAAGTCCGTACCTTTGTGCGCGATAACAATAGTTAGGCAGTGACATATCTCGTGAAGAGATAGCCTTTCTTTAAAGAATTTTTTATGAAGATTACAAAAAAGATTGTATGTTTAATTTTATTGGTATTAACAACATTTC
>JAGAPI010000047.1 GCA_017623335.1 Prevotella sp. | reverse complement strand
GCTCGGTGCCGAACAGAGCGGATTCATCAGCGACCTTGGTTATGAGACATACACAAAGATTCTGAATCAGGCGGTGCGTGAGCTGAAAACAGAGGAGTTTGCCGACCTTTATCAGGAAGAGCTGGAAAACAAGGAGATGAGCGGCGAGGACTTTGTGGACGACTGCGCAATAGAGAGCGACTACGAGATGTATTTCCCCGAGTATTATGTGCCAAGCGACAGTGAGCGAATGCTGCTCTACCGTGAGCTTGACAACCTGAAGAGCGACGAGGAACTGGAGCAGTACCGCAACCGTCTGCGCGACCGCTTCGGTGAGCCGCCTACGATGGCTGAGGAACTGATGAAGGTGGTGGCTCTGCGCCGGCTGGGCAAGAAACTCGGTGTGGAGAAGATTATGCTGAAGGGCGACCATATGTCGCTGTTCTTCCCGGTAAGTGCCGGTCAGGCATACTTTCAAAGCAGTGCTTTCGGACTTTTGCTCGACTACATATCTAAAAACGCCCGCCGCTGCAATCTCAAGGATAACAAAGGCAAGCGTTCTCTGTTGGTTACTCACGTGGCAAATGTTGCCGACGCGGTAGAGGTGTTAAGCGGGGTTGTCGGAAACAACTGACGGCTCTGCTTGCTCTGTCTGTGCCTCCTGTTCCTTTTGCTGTATCATCTTTTTATATTTACGTTGCTGCGAGCTTACCTTCATGGCATTAATGATTTCGGTAATGCCGTAGAGCAGCGAGCACCAGCCGATGATGAGCAACGGCAATTCTGCCGTCTCCATCGGTTTGAGAACCACAAAGAAACCTGTGAGCAGAATCAGTGACGGACAAATCCAGAACACAAACGGGATTTTTCCAATCTTTCTCGCATTGGCAAGGTTCATATACTGGTTGACGGCACCGAGGATAAGCACAGCACCGAGGATGTACATCAGCGTAGTTACAAAGATATTGGGAGTGATGGCAAGCAGGAATCCGAGAATGATGCTGCCAAGCCCAACAATGGGAAATGCTGGTTTGTAATTGTTTATCACATTGCCTTCGGCATCGGTAATCCTGTAGTTGTCAGAATGGCGTGTTGCCATGAAATAGGTGACACACGAGATGACGCCCGAAATGAGAAACAGGACACCAATGGCTATGGTTATCCACGTAACTGTGGCACCACGATATTTAATGAGCAGTGCGCCTATTGCTATTGAGCAAAAGGCGCGGAAAAGAGAACTCTGTAGTACTTTCATAAAATAATCATTTTTTTGTGGTTGTTTATATTAGCGCCTGCCGCCTTCAAAGCTGCCGCCACCATGACCGTGGCTGCTGCCGCCATTGCCGCGGTTTGAGCCTACACTGCTCTTGCTGCCAGATGAACTGCTGCGGGTACCATTGAAAGAGCTGTTGCGCGAGCCGCCGAAAGAGCTGTTACGCGAACCGCCGAAAGAGCTGTTGCGCGAGCCGCCGAATGAGCTGTTGCGCAAACCGCCGAAAGAGCTATTGCCGGAATTTACACGTGTGGTTTCAGTTGAGTGTACGCTGCCGCCAATATTGCGGCGAGTACCAAATGAAGAATTTCTTTCTGTGCTATGACGCTGTGGCGTGAACGATGTACTGCCGCTGTTATTTGTATTGCCAGAGTTGCGGACACCTCCAAAACGTGTTCCGTTGTTGTTTGTGGGACGGTCATTGTTGCCGTTGTTCACAGTCACCCGTGTGCTGCTCCCGTGACGTCGGTCATTATCATTGCGGTTGCCGTTGGGACGGTCATTATCGTGACGTCGGTCGTTGTCGAAGCGATTGCCGTTGGGACGGTCGTTGTCGTGACGTCGGTCGTTATCATAACGGTTATTGCGGTCGTTGGGACGGTTTCCGCTGTGATTACGGTCGAAGCGGTTGCTGTGATTGTCACGCATTCCTGTATGGGGACCACTGTGATTGAATGTATGACGACGGTCTCTCCAGTAGCTCACTCCTCCATTACGGTGCCAGCTGTGTCCTCCACGATATGAAACGTAGACAGTCGGACGGGAGAAGTAGAAGTGTGTGCGGTGAGGATAGCGCGCATAGATTCCGAAATGCCAGTAGCCTGCATCCCAATACAGCGGACGGTAGAAGTATGTGGCTTCGCAGAAAGCCCTGTACTGCCAGTCGAGAAGAATATATCCCAAGTCTATGTTGCGGCGCTCCCAGTATGTGCCGTACACATTGTCGCGTCCGGTAACCCCCATCAGATAATCGAGGTTTATCTCATAGGCAGCATCATACTGTGAGTCGGTGAGATTCAGCTCGTATGCCATCTTGTCGGTGAGAAACAGAGCCTCGCGCCGTGCCTGCTCATAACTCATAGCCTGTGTACTGATGTTTATGGTCAGCATTGCCAAAATTGTCATTATAATCTTTTTCATAATTCTGAAGTTTTTATAAGTTTGTACCTTTGCTTTATTTTCTGGTGCAAAGATACGACAATTATATTGGTTTGCCGAAAGGATTTCCCTAAATGGCTTGGGGATTTTCCCTATTTCAGTGAAGAGTGAAAAGTGAAGAGTGAAGAATCCTTCACTCTTCATTCTTCATTTTTTTAATCCTCGTCCGGAGTAATGAGCTTATAACCCTTTCCGTGGATATTGATGATTTCAATCTGGTCGTCATCCTTGAGATGCTTGCGCAGCTTGGTGATGTACACGTCCATTGAGCGGGCATTGAAATAGTTGTCGTCAATCCAGATGGTCTTCAGTGCAAAGTCGCGCTGCAGAATCTCGTTGGCATGGCTGCAGAGCAGAGCCAACAGCTCGTTCTCCTTGGTGGTGAGCTTTGTCTGCTTGTCGCCGATAATGAGCAACTGCTTCTGTGTGTCGAAGGTGAAGCGTCCGATACGGTAAACGGTGTTCTCCTTGTTTTTCTTGCCACGCACACGGCGCAGGATTGCTTCTACGCGGAACACCAGCTCCTCCATTGAAAACGGTTTTGTGATGTAGTCATCGGCACCGAGTTTGAAACCTTCGAGAATGTCCTCCTTCAGTGTCTTTGCTGTAAGGAAGATAATAGGAATGTCGGCGTTTGCCTGACGGATGTCCTTTGCGAGTTCAAAGCCATCTTTCTTTGGCATCATGACATCCAGCACGCAGATGTCGAACTTCGTTTTCATGAATGCCTTGTAGCCGGCTTCGCCGTCGGAGCACAATTCTGCCATAAAACCTTTTGCTGCCAGATATTCACGCAGCAACATACCCAAGTTCTCATCGTCTTCGCAAAGAAGAATTTTCAAGTTGTCTTCCATAATCTTTCGTTTTTTTATGTGAATAAATTTTTTATTTCATTACCGGCAGGGAAATGGTAAAGGTTGTTCCCTTTCCAAATTCACTGTCCACGTTGATATTTCCCTTATGCAGCTGTACTATCTTTCTCACGTATGCCAGACCCAGTCCGAATCCTTTGGCATCATGACGGTTTCCAGTGTGTACGCGATAGAACTTATCAAAAATCTTTCTCAAATTCTCCTTCTTTATTCCCATACCCGTGTCGCGTATTGACAGGTGCAGGTTCTTCTCGTCGTCCCACGTCCTGATATAGATGTACAGCGGTTTGTCTGGGTTGCGGTATTTCACCGCGTTGTCCAGCAGGTTGAATATAACGTTTTGGAAATGGATTTCGTCCACGTATATCTTCGACTCCACCGCCTCTATGCTGGTGTATATTTTTCCACCGGTGTGCTCCACGCGCAGTGTGAATGAGTTGGCAATGGTCTCCACAAGTTCGTTCAGGTCGAGTTCTTTCTTCTTGAACACTGCATCCTTGCGGTCGAACATCGACATCTGCAGCACCTTCTCAACGAGGAATCTCAGGCGTTTTGTCTCGTCAGCCACTACGCCGCCCAAGTGCGACATTGTAGCCTCACTCTTGTGTATGCTCTTGTCATTGAGCATCTGTGCGGCAAGCGAAATCGATGCTATTGGCGTCTTCAGCTCGTGGGTCATGTTGTTCACAAAGTCGTTCTTCATTTCCGTGTAGCGCTTCTGGCGGAATATTATCACTATTGTGAAAATGAACGTCACAAGTAGCGCTCCCGTGAAGAATATCGCCGGTATCATAAACTTCACATTCGAGAATATGTAGCTGCTGGTGTCGGGGAAGTGTATCTTCACCACGCCCATCCTTGTCGGCGGGTCGTTTCTGAAGAGTATCTGCGTGTAGGTGTATTCCTTACCCTCGTCAGTATAGTCAGGGCAGCGGTAAATCTCCCGGCCGTCGCTTGTCTCCACCACAAAGTGATATGGAATACTGATACCGTTGTTCAGCAGCTCTGCCCTGAGGTCCTGATCAAGCAGTTTGAAATTGATTCGCTCCTTCAGCGACCTTTCATTGGCAGTATATAATATATTGTATATCACCTCGTCGAGCAGGGCTTTCTGATAGACATATCTGTTGCGCACCACCTCCTGCAACGACCGCGATGCAGCATTCACCGAATTTTTATCCGAGCGCAGCAGTATTGCCTTCGGTATGGAAGACGGCTTCAGCGAGAGAGTCTTCATCTGGAATGATGTATAGCCTGAGTTGCTGTTTGTTGTGTCGCGGCTCAGGTTCTTGCGCTCCCGCTCGTTTATGTCTTTTTCCAGATAATGGCGTGTCTCGTTCATCTCCAAGTTTCGCGATGCCTGGTAGAGACTTCGGTTCACTCCTTCGTCAAACTGCTCTTTCTTCATTTTTGCCATAGCCTCGATGTATGACAATTGCAGATAGAGCAGCCCCAGGAATGATAATCCCATTATTATTGCTATTATCCAAATCGTTGTCTTCTTCATGGCTGCAAAGATAGTGGTTTTTCTTAAACAGCAAGCGGATTCATGTTAACAAAATGTTTTGCTTTTGAAAATGTTAACATAAATCCGCCTTTTTAATTGCTTATTTGTAACTAAGTCAGTGAGGAGTGAGGAGTTCCTTGGCATTGTCAACGGCAGCCTGGGTAATATCGCTTCCGCTGAGCATCTGTGCTATCTCGTTTACCCGCTGATTGTGGTTGAGCAGTGTCATGTGGCTTGAGGTTATGCCGTTGCTGTCTTCCTTATATACTTTATAATGTGTGGTCCCGAGCGCGGCAATCTGCGGCAGGTGGGTGATGCTTATCACCTGACGGTTGCTATTGCCCATTTCCCTCATCATCTTTGCCATCTGCTCCGCCACCTTGCCGCTCACACCGGTGTCAATCTCGTCGAATATTATTGTGGGCAGCTTCACCGTTCCGCTTATCATTGCCTTCAGCGAAAGCATCACACGGGCTATCTCACCACCCGACGCCACCTGCGATATGGGTTGCAGCGGCACGTTCTTGTTGGCGCTGAACAGAAACTCCACGCGGTCTCCGCCGTTGTCGCCAAGCTCCGTGGCACTTATACTGACGGTAAACTCCACATTGGGCATTCCGAGCCGCTTCAGGCTCTCCTGCATGTTCTTCTCAATGGTCTTTGCCGCCTTCTTGCGGGTAGCTGTAAGTTTTCCGGCTATCTCGGCACATTGCGCAGCAAGCCTGTCGGCCGTCCTTTGCGCCTCCTCCATTGCCTCATCGCTGTTCTCTATGTTTTCCAAGGCGGCATGCAGCTCGTCGCGCATCTCTATCAGTTCCTCTATTGTCTCCTTTCGGTATTTCTTCTGCAGGTCGTAGAGCTTGTCCAGCCGGCTGTTTATCGCGTCCAGCTCGGCAGGGTCGTAGTCGATGTTGTCCAACCCACGGCCTATTTCCTGTGCTATGTCCTTCAGCTCGATCATGCAGCTCTGCGTCCTCTCCTCCAGCTGCCGGGCACCAGGCAGCACGTCGGCAATGTCGTGCAGGCTATTCACCGCTGTCTTGATGTTGGTCAGTATTCCGCTGTCATCGTTGTTCAGCGCGTTGTCTGCCTTGTACAGTGCTGTCTTTATGTCCTCGCTGTGGCTCATTGTCTCGGCGCTCTGCTCCAGTTCCTCCAGCTCGCCAGCCTGCAGGTCGGCTGCGCTCAGTTCCTGATACTGAAACTCCAGAAAGTTCTTCTGCGCCAGGTTGTCGTCAATCTCCTGCCGCAATGCCTTAACCCGCTGCAAAGCCTTTTTATACGAAGAGAAACATCTTGCATATTCGGCAGTCAGCGCTTGATTCTCGGCTATTATGTCAACGGTACTCAGTTGAAAGTCCTGTTTTTGCAGCAGCAGATTCTTGTGCTGACTGTGTACGTCCATAAGCTGCTCGCCGAATGTTTTCAGCAGCGTTAGCGAGGTCGGCGTGTCGTTGATAAACGCGCGGCTTTTGCCCGATACCATTATCTCGCGCCTTATTATGCAGTCCTCGGCATCATAGTCAATGTCGTTGTCGTCAAAAAAAGGCTTCATGCCATAGGCGGCAAGGTTGAAGTGAGCCTCAATGCTGCACTTGTCGCAACCCTGCTTTATCTGTTTGGTCTCGGCGCGCTGCCCAAGCAGCAGTCCGATTGCCCCAAGGATAATGCTCTTGCCTGCACCCGTCTCGCCGGTGATTACCGAGAATCCGGGATGAAAGTCGATGTCGAGTTTATCAATCAGGGTAAAGTTCTTTATATAAAGATGTGTGATCATTTTAAGTCTTGTTTGCAAATTACGAAAAAATGGAGTATTAAGAAACGTAAGTTCGACGAAGTCAATGAAGACTTTTATTACTCCTGAGCTTCAATGCTCCAGTCGCTGATGGTCTTCGTTGCGCTGTCAAAGCTTATGCCCACCCTCACAACAGGCAGTCCGCACTGTGCGAACCGTGAGGGATAGTCCCTGAGGCTTATCTGCTTCATTGCGGTGGCGGCACTCTGATTTAACTTCAGCTCTATTATATATAATGTGGTGGCTGTACGCATCACAATGTCAACCCTGCCGCGGGGCGTGCGAACCTCCACGTCGACATACATGCCGAAGAGCGAGAAAATGATGTAAAGCATCTGCTGATAGTGCCCCTCGTAGTCGGTGTTGTCGCAATAGGGCACGGTGAGCAGGAACTCCTGAAGCAGGCTGAGCGCGCCGTCCATGTCGTTCCTGAGCAGACATCGATACATACGCCCGACCGTAGCCTTGCCGTCTTCACTTTGTGCTGCGAGATAGTTGGGCAGTAGACTTCCCAGCAGTCCCACACGGATTTCATTGTTTGGTATGTCGAGTGAATAAAGCTCTGTCACCTCGTCCTTGTCCTTGATGGTAATGTAGCCGCTCTGATAGAGCAGCGGAGTGATGTCGGTGAGCCGCTCTGTGGGAGCGTCGAATGCCGTGGCAAACACCTCACGCTGTCCTATTTTCTGCGGAATGACATCATACTTGCGCAGCATCTCGATGAGGAAAGTGGGCGTACCGCTGCCAAACCAGTAGTTGTCCAGCTTTTCCCTGTCAAAGGCGTTAAGCAGGCTATACGGGTTGTATATGTCAGGCGACGGCCAGGTGAAGTGGTAGCCATCGTATTTTTCCTTCAGCCTCAGCTGCATCTCCTCCACGGTAATGTTGAGCTTTTCGGCAAACCGCACGATATAATCCTTCATCTGTGTGAGCAGCTCCTCTTTCGTGATTCCGCAGATGGCGGCGTACTTCTCGTCCATGCTGATGTTGCTGATATTGTTCAGCTCGCTGAAAATGCTCAGCTGCGAGAACTTGGTGATGCCCGTGAGGAAGACGAAGCGCAGATAAGGGTCGCAGGCTTTCAGCGGCGAGTAGAAATTACGCATCACGTTGCGGAGAACAGGCAAGTTCTCCTCCTCGTGCATAACGTCGAGCAGCGGAGCATCATATTCGTCGATGAGCACAACGACCTTCCGTCCGGTCTGCTCGCAGGCACGTATAATGAGACTTTTAAGCCTGTCGTTGATTTTCTCAGCATCCTCTGCTTTGCCATATATTCTTTCATATTCGGAAAGCTGAAAGCGCAGCATACTTTCCAGCTGTTCCTTGTCCACATGCTTCGCCGTACTCATGTCGAAGTGCAGCACGGGATATTGCGTCCACTCCGTCTCAAGCTTGTCTATCGCCAAGCCCTTGAACAGCTCCCTTCTGCCTTCAAAATAACTTTTCAGCGTGGAGGTGAGCAGCGACTTGCCGAACCGCCTCGGGCGGCTCAGGAAATAATATGTAGGCGCACTCTTTGCCAAGTTATACACATATTCCGTCTTGTCGATATAGAGATAGTTCCCCTCTATTATTTTCTCAAATGTCTGTATGCCCACGGGGCAAAATTTCAGTTTCTTGTCTGCCATAATCTGCTCACTTATCATGTTATGCTGCAAATTTACAAAGAATTTTTCATTCTGCCAAATTAATGCAAAAATTTTTCATCGAAAATAAAGATTCATTGCACCTCGTTCAATAGGAATGCCATATATATTGGCAATGTGAGCAGTTTGTCTTTCTTGCCGACATTGTAGTCTCCAAGTTTTATTGCAAAATCCACATGGTATTTTTCCGGATGCTCAAGGACGGTGCGCATAGACTTGGCATTGCCTGTTGTGGCCTTACATTCAATTGGGACACATTGTCCATTATGGCGCATCAGAAAATCCAGTTCAATGCCGCCGTTCTTGTGGTAATAGTATAGTTTGCGCCCCATCTTACCAAGGATATCAGCAACAAGATTCTCAAAGATGGCACCTTTGTATCCATAAAGTTCACCTCTCAATATGCTCGATTGTGTGCCGTCTTCAAGCATAGAGACCAACAGACCGACATCAGACATATAAACCTTGAACTCGCTCTGTATGCGATTACCGTCAAGAGGCAATTCTGTTGTATCGGTGTTATAGCACCTGCGGATGATGCCGGCATCTTCTATCCACTGAAGACTTCCGGCATAATCACGCCCACGTCCTCCAGGACGAACATTGGAGAATGTGAATTTCTTGTATTCACGTGACAGTTGTGAAGGTATGGATTCGAAGCATTCCCGGATTTTCGGTTTGTCTGCCAATAGCGCATATTTCACCATGTCAGCCTTATATTCATCCACTATGCGACGCTGGATGGACAGGACCTTACCAATCTGCCTTGTTTCCAAGAACGCCGTTACTGCCTCTGGCATTCCACCAACTATGACATACTGATTAAGCAATTCGCGAAATCTTGCATGAATGGAAGCGTCAACAGAAGTTACATTGTCAAGGCATTTCCTCAAATAGTCGGTGTGCATCGGTTTGATGCCGTTTGCCCATATCCATTCTTCGAAATCCATCGGATACATATTTACAATGTCCTCAAATCCCACGGGGATGGATGCTTCCATTTCATCATCTTGCTCTTCACGACTTTTGTAGCCATTTACTCCAAGCAATGACCCTGTACACATCACCTCATATCTCCCGTCAAGATAGAAATATTTCAATGAACCTCTTGCCTGTGGGCAGTCCTGTATCTCATCGAAAATAAAACATGTATTTCCTGTTTCAATATCCACATCAGGCATAGCAGCCGTTATGCGCATGATAATATCATCCACATTAAGATTAGGAGTGAAAAACATCTTGTAATCAGGATGCTCCCTGAAGTCCAAATAAACAATATGCTTGAAATGCTTGTTTGCAAAATCAACCACACTGCTTGTCTTTCCACATTGGCGAACACCTTTCACTACTATGGGTTTGTGCGAGGGCGTATCCATCCATGATTGGAATGTCGATTCTATCTTCCTTATATACATAATATTACACGTTTTAATACCGAGTTTTTATACAAAGCTGCACGTTTTATACCCGACTTTTATAACAAAGTCACACATTTTACGGGTGACTTTTGGTGCAAAATTACAAAGAATATTTCATTCAGCCAAATTAATGCAATAAAATTTGTCTATACCTTAGCTTTTTTGTGTGAAGTTTTTGGGAGACAATAGTGATAATATATACTGCGTTTCTTAAAGAAAGGCTGTTTACAGCTTTTCATCTCCACAATATGAAGTTGCGAGGACGTATTTTAACTTATCTTTGGTCTTTAAATAAAAACCGAACTTCCACACATTATTTATAGGATAGAACAAAGTTTGCTGCATACGTTTTGTCCGATAATGACTTAACATCCCCAAAAAACTATTTATCGTAGACTGCAAATGTACTGGATTCTCTACAGTTTCAAGTACAGCTATTTTATTTCTCATCCGTTGAACACAGCTATTATGAATATACTTTCTTCCTGGCTTTATATAAGCTCCTAAAAAACCAACACCTTGTCTGACATCACAGATGGCCAGTTTACCCTCATGCAAATACAAACCTAATTGATTTAAAAGAAAATAGCGCAATTTAGGAATTATAAAATGTAAATAGCACCTATCAGAACTGACTATATACGAATCGTCAACATAGCGTCCGTAATGGCGGCACCGCAATTCTCTTTTCACATATTGGTCAAAGACATTCATATAAACATTGCTGAACAACTGGCTTGTAAGATTTCCTATGGGCAAGCCTGCGTCTTCGCAAGAATTGAACAGGCTCTTATCTGCGGGCAAACCATCCCAATCCGCAGGACTTCCAATCATCCTGCAATCCTTAATAGGATTAAGAAGGATGAGTTCAGACGTGAGATAGTGAACAAAATCCATATCTACAACTTCGCCCCACCTCTTTACTCCGTGTTTTGAGATAAGATGCAGGCTCATTTTGTCCAATGTATCTTGAGCAATCCGCAATAAGATGCGACGGTTGATGTGCATGAAATAACCTCTAACATCCAGTTTCAACACATAGCAGGGAACTGTATAGTTCTGGCTTTCCTGCCTTATATGCATTTCCATCCTCTTAATACCATAATGTGTACCACGATGCTTTATGCAGGAATAACTGTCTTGTATAAAAGTACGCTCAAACATCTCATGCACATAATTATAATACAGATGATGGACTATTCGATCGCGGAAATCCGCTGCAAAAACCTCACGTTTCTTCGGATCCGAAATAATGAAACACTGAGAAGGCATGGGTTTGTAGGTTCTGCTCCACAACTCCTCACATAATGCTGATATATTTTCTTCTAAATTCTTCTCGAATCTTATCTGATACGGTTTGCTGCGTTTGTGTTTCCTTGCCTCAAAATATGCCTTGTACAAATCATTCTGCAGTTGCGCTTTGGTAAGAGTATATGGAGTCATAAAGAAATGATTTCTTTAAAAAGGATGCACAATCCTACTGCAAAGAGTGCCAGTGCTGACTACGGGCAAACAGGCCGTACAGATTGACCGTTGTTACGGTTGTTGTTGTTCCAATTCCAATTGCCAGAATTGAAGTTGAGATTGTACGCATTGTTGTCGTTGTTCGGATTAAGCGAACTGGACCAGTAGTTGCCGTTCGAACCCGCATTGTTGAGATCCCCATTCCAGCGGTTGCCAGCAGCCGGAAAAAAGACTGTCTCATTTGTCGGCAGTCATCTGATACGGATACAAGGAAAGAATGTAACATTATCGACAAGCCATCCATGATCACTTTTCTTTTTCACAAGGTTATGTTTTTCCCCATGACATACTGCCTATGAACTTGCCAAACTCATGTGTTGGCGTGCATCCTAAACTGTTATTGGTGGCTTATATTATTTGTGCTAAATTCTTTTTCACATCAGAGAGAAACAACATGCACTCTATTGGGGAGTGGCTCTCAACAGGATAAGACAGCACATCTTGAGCTATGGAAAACAAAGTATGACTCCCCTCACCCTTGCACACCATATTATTCTTCTTTGTTTCCACATCAGACTTCTCTTTTGATTCAGAGACAGGCTGCCTGGACTTCCATGCGGCAAATTCGCTCTTCATGTCGTCTACCGTCATTTCTGGTTCTGAGGGGGGAAGCGTCAATGTTATATGCTTCTCTGTAACAGATGCCACCACAGCACCTTGGGGAGTTCTCTTTTCAAGACTCGACACAGGGAAACCGACAAAAGCTATTGTCTGCCCTATACCATTAACATGCCTGTGAGTAACTTTGAATTGGCAAATGTAAGTATGGCACAGCCATGCGCTCACCTCGTATGCGCGGTAAAAACTTCCCTCCAGGAAGAGGTTGATGACCTGCCAGTCCTTTGGCTCGCTTCGCTCTTGTTCTATGTTTAATATGTCTTTTATTCCTGCCATATCGTTTTTTATTTTTGTAACCCTCATTCCATGCGGAGCCCCCACTGACGGGGCGCATGTCTTAGGACATGCACTTGTCCCGTCAGTGCTGCCTCCGCATGGAATGAGGGTGTAGGTAATTTGTTCTAATTGTTCTATTAGGATGCACTAATTCTGACTACGGGCAAACAGGCCGTACAGATTGACCGTATCCACGGTCGTAGTTGTACCAATTCCAATTGCCAGAATTGAAGTCGAGATTGCACGCACTGTTGCCGTAGTACGGATTAAGCGAACTGGACCAGTAGAAGCCGAACGAACCCGCACTGCTGAGATCCCCACTCCAGCGGCGGCCAGCAGCCGGAAAAAAGACTTGACCGCCGTTGGGACCTGTGAACAAAATTCCATTTACACCGTTTTGCTGTGTCCATGTCCTTTTACAACATGTCATCAATTCCACTTGCTGTTCATGTGTCGGCATTCGCCATGGAGCACCCATGCGGACAGTAGCCACATCATACTGGGTGCCAGAGATGTCGGAACCGATATTGATATAATTACCATTTGCATTATCATAAAATGCATAAGTTTCCCAATTATACACGCTTTTCTCACTTGTCTCACCCCAAGCATAATATCCGCCATATCCCTCAGGAGTGGATGCGCCGACATTGCAGCAGCACCATTTCGTGCCACTGGGCAGACCAAGGTCGATGGCGTGGGGGTGATTACCGTCTGGGCAGGTGAAACAATCCGGGAATTTGGTTGAAGGCACTGCTCTCAGCTCCTTGCCCATAATCTTCACCATGGGATAGGCTGTGTAGGTTTTGCCAGCCACCATTTTGTCAAACACGCATTCCAATCCGTTCATGCCCCATTGTTTTTCCGATATATATTCTATTGGCTTATATTGGGTTTCTATTAAGTTGTTCTCTTCATCATAGAAAGACATGCCTATGCTGACTGGAATTAAGAGATTTCTTGAGACCTCTGACCTCAACAAGGCTGTCGAGGCTGATGCGCCTTGTGAAAATTCAGGTTTTGTGAAAGACGGTAGCAGATATCTGTCCTCGCCCAATTTCGGCTCAATGGAATACTTGAATGAGGCAGGCTGCACGCCATCGCCCCACAGTCCGACTTGGGCGTATGCCCTGAAACTTTGCGGCAAAGTCGTTCTCGCATAGCTGTCTTTCATCGCTGAGTAAACACCCTCATCGAATGCCGCCACCATGTCAAACTTGAAATTGACCGACTCTTTCAGTCCCACGCTATACTCCAAACCAAGCCCTGACGCCGTGCCACAGAATGAAAACAGAATGTCGGGAATAACACCTACCTCTGCGTATCCTTCCATTGACAATGAGGCGACATCCATGCTGGCATCATTTATTGGAGCATGCGATATGCTCCATGCCTTGTCCTCATACGTGAAACTGAGTTTGTCGGTTCTCTTATAATGCCCCTGACATCCAAGGCTAACCGTTCCTCCCTCTGCAAAATAAGCGGACAATGTCAGTTTGGGGACGATGAACAACAGCGGGCATTGTGGTATTCTTATTCTGCCAAGCGCCAACTGGGTTATCCGCTTTTCGTAATACTTTTCAAACGAGCTGGTAGCGTCAAACTGCACCTGAGCATTGAGGTCGTTCTGCAAATCCAAACGGAAGTATGGAGATTTGCCCTTCTGAATATTTGCAGTCACTAACATCTTTGCAGCGTCATTGACGGTAAAAACGGTTGTAGTCCCACCCTTCTCCAATGTCTCGCTGTAAGTTTTATTCCATAACTCACGCTCATACGGCAGCCTTTCTTTGCTTTTAGCCAAAGCTCCATTCCTCTCATCTATGTATCCTTCTACTATAAAGACAAGTTGGTCGTACACTCTATCCAGTCCTACTTTCCGGCAATTGTAATGATACCCCTGCCCATCGCTTGAGACAGACAACACCTCTGCCATTATACCGTCGGGGAACGACATGCAGTCGTACGTGGACACAACAATGTTGTTTTTGTCAGGACGCATATACGATGGTATCTCTGTTGACAGAGTGAATGATACCGTGTCACAATCGGACAGATACATGTCGTGTGCAGCAGTCAGTTCAAAAACGTTCTTGTTCACAATTGTCTCAGGAGCATAAAATGCCACGCTGTCAATTACTTCAAGCGGAATATAATAGACACTATCTGCTGTGTAAACCATTTGTGCCTGCCAGTCATTATGATAGACACTATCCGCATCGTAATGACTATATGACATACTGTCAATCTCCGACTTGAAGAATGCATTGAACTTTCCATCGTTGCGGTACACATACACGGCATCATTCTGTGCCAATGCTCCTGCAACCACAGTCACAAGGAGCAAGAGAGTAAGTATCAGTCTTTTCATGGCCTTGTGATTTTAAAGTTAGCAATAGAGGTTTTCACTATATAGACTGCACCAGATTGTTTTGGGAGCGTCAACACCACAGAACCGTTGTTGTCGGTCTTGGCTGAAGTCACGAGAATGCCGTCTACGGTATAGACCGACACCTGTGACGAAGGAGTGAGGCTTGACACCTGCAGTGTCTTTCCGTTGAAAGAGAATGCGGAGCCACTCTTTGCGCTGGAAATATCTGTCGGGTCAGCGTAAGTATAGGTGAACTTCGCCACATCAGAAGCTTGGTAGCTGACCACATTCATGTGGGTAGTGATGACGAGCTCATCGCCCTTGAAAGTCACCACGGGCTTTTCGTCGAGCAGGCATGTCACCTGATTACCCGATGTCAGATGCAGCACCAGGGCATTGACATTCTCTGCCGATGCTTTAGCCACGGTTGACAGCATCAATGCCGAGACGGTGCATGAAAAGGCCAACCCAAAGCCAATCTTACGTTTACGTCTCATAAAGCCGACACCATAAGCAAGAGCGGCTGCAATAATAAATAATAAATTGAATCCTAACATTGTGTTAATCATAAATATAAAAAAGGCGTGCAACCATTCTTTCCGCTTGTCTTTACATCTGGTTACCGCCAAGTGACCTTATTCCCTACAAGCATAGAACAGTCCACGCCTTAACAACGTGAACCTTCAGACAGCTTGTTCTCGGGAATGAATATTGGCGGTATTCGATGTAAAGAGAACAAGAGCTAAAAGCTCAATATTTATTCTTTATAAGTTTCTTTGAATGGGAGACGCTTTTGTTGTTAATGTTTCGCCGCTCGTCACGGCATTGTTTATTCTCAACTTGCGGAATGCCTCTCTTTGAGAGAACAGTTTCCTATAGCGTTCCGTTCCTGTTTTGTCTGTTTCTTACGACCTCCTATTTTAAATGGTTATAACTATGTTGATTATCGCTTGCAAAAGTACGAATTTTATTTGAAAAAACAACATATATGTGCGGAAAATTTGTTGAAAACAAGAAAAAGGCACATATTTTCTAAAAAATATGCAGCACACCTTATAATTTTTTCCTGTACTATTTGAAAAAAATAAAACTAGACTACGGCTTTTGATGCTGGAATGTGGAAAACAAGATTCTAAATGTGGAGAATAAGATTCTAAACGTGGAATATAGAATCGTAAACGTGGAGAATAAAATTGTGAACGATACGT
>JAGAPI010000298.1 GCA_017623335.1 Prevotella sp. | reverse complement strand
GAGAAAATCAACGACAGGCTTAAAAGTCTCATCATACGTGCCTGCGAGCAGACGGGGCAGAAGGTTGTGGTGCTCATCGACGAATACGACGCTCCGCTGCTCGACGTGATGCACGAGGAGGAGAATCTGCCAATTCTCCGCAACGTGATGCGCAACTTATACTCGCCGCTGAAAGCCTGCGACCCTTATCTGCGCTTTGTCTTCCTCACTGGAATAACAAAATTTTCGCAGCTGAGCATCTTCAGCGAGCTGAACAACATCACGAATATCAGCATGGACGAGCAATATGCCGCCATCTGCGGAATCACCAAGGAGGAACTGCTCACACAGATGAAGGACTATATCGAACAGTTTGCAGAAAAGCTTAATATTACCACCGATGAGATGGCGCTGAAGCTGAAGGCAAAATACGACGGCTATCATTTCACATGTCCTTCGCCCGATATATACAACCCGTATAGTCTGCTGAACGCCTTTAATGACTTGAAACTTGGCAACTACTGGTTTGGCAGCGGCACGCCGACCTTCCTCATAGAGATGTTGCGGAAATATGATGTAATTCCACAAAAGATAGGACAGCGTGAGGTGTTTGCCTCTGACTTCGACGCACCCACGGAGCGGCTCACCGACATCACTCCACTGCTTTATCAGAGCGGATACCTCACCATCAAGGACGGAGACATTGAAACAGAGCTGTATATGCTCGACATACCAAACAATGAAATTCGCGTGGGACTGCTGCAGAGCATGTTGCCAAATTATCTTGACCGCCACACCAGCGAAGGCAAGACTACGGTCGGGCGTATGTACCGCTGCTTGCTTAGGAACGACATGGAGGGTGCGCTCTGCCTGCTGCAGGAGTTCCTGCTCACCGTGCCCTACTGCGACAACACCAACTACGAGGGGCACTACCAGCAGATGCTCTACATCATCTTTTCGCTATTCGGTATGTATGTCGACGTGGAGGTGCGCACTCCCCGGGGACGTGTGGACATTGTCATGCGCACAGCCCATACATTATATATAATAGAGCTGAAGCTCAATCAGAGCGCCGATGCCGCCATGCGCCAGATTGACCTGAAGGACTATCCCCGGCGCTTTGCACTATGCGGACTGCCTATGGTAAAGGTGGGCATAAGCTTCGACAGCGAAAGAAAAACCATCGCAGACTGGAAAATTATGCCGTTTACACAGGAAAGTCAGGGATAAGCAGCAATAATTAGGGATATACAGTAGCGATGGACATACAACCGATAGCCTTTTTCCGCTCGCCGCTCACGGGCAAGTTTGGCATACCGCGGCAGAGCGGCATTGCAAACAGTTTGGTGGGCGAGATACGCTTCTGTGAAGCCTACCGCAATGCCGATGCCGTGAGGGGAATGGAGGATTTTGACTATCTGTGGCTGATATGGGGATTCTCGGAGAATGTCAGCGCAAGGAAGCACCTCACCGTGCGCCCGCCGCGTCTGGGCGGCAACCGCCACATGGGGGTGTTTGCCACCCGTTCGTCATTCCGCCCCAACAACCTCGCATTGTCATCGGTCAGACTGCTGGAGGTCAACACTATGGTTGAAGGCGGTCCGATAATAAGAGTTGCGGGTGCCGACCTCATGGACGGCACGCCGATATACGACATAAAGCCTTACATCACTTTCACCGACAGTCACGCCGATGCGCGGAGCGGATTTGTTGACACCGACAAGTGGCAGACCTTACGGGTGGACATTCCGCAGGAAGTGGCGGAAAAACTCACTGAAGAAGACGTGAAGCTGTTGCGGGAGATATTGGAACAGGATCCCCGTCCGCAATACCATAGCTCTGAGGACAGGATATACGGCATGGAGTTCCGCCGCCGTAACGTGAAATTCAGAGTTGATAGCCATGTGCTGAGAGTGCTTGGTGTGGAGTGAGATTCTTCATTTTTATAGATATTTTTTGCTCATAGTCCAACCCAATAGGTAACACCCTGATTTAAAGATATATGTGCTGTCTTATAGTCCAACCCAAGTCCAACCCTGCCCCAACCCGAAATAGTGTTTTCTTCCGATTTCTGATGCTTTTGAATGCACTTAATGTTTTTAATGATGTAAAATATAGTGATTTTAGAGGCTAATCACCTTGGTGATTAGGTCATAAACAAGCGAAATAAATTTCTAAATCGCCGAATTACAGCAGTAAAACCCACATTCAGCATATTATATTCCACATTTCACTGCTAAAACACAAAAAACAGGTGTCTCGGGTTGGGGCAGGGTTGGACTTGGGTTGGGGCAGGGTTGGACTATGAAAGCGGTTAATAGTCTGAGTGTCAGTATACTATCCCCTATTGGGTTGGACTATGGACAAAACATACGAAATTTTTGTGAAAATAAATATTCATCACCCAAATTCTTACATGAAAACAAAAATAAAGTTAACTTTCTTTTGTTTTGCCCGCTTAATCAATTTTTTGCAGTATCTTTGTAGCGAAAAAATTTTTTGGTTATGACAACATTAGAGTTAAAAGCAGAATATCGGCAACTTGTAGGAGTGATTGCGGAGAGGGACAATGAAACTTTGTTGAAAGCGGTGAAAGCATTGAAAAAAATCCTTTCACGTTCTGATAATAGCAAAATAAGCAAGGCTGACTTGGTGATAGATTCTCGTATTCAGGAAATGATGAAGGATATAAAATCAACATCAGATGTTGATTATAGAGAGCAATATTATCAAGATTATATGAAAGGGCTGGTGTGATGAAGAATGTTTTTCTTGATACAAATATTCTCATTGACTTTATGGCTCGGAGAGAAAATTTCTATGATAATGCAGCCATAATTTTCAGTCTCGGAATGAATAAGCGAATAAAACTATATGTTGCAGCAATGTCTTTTGCCACTGCGAGCTATGTTGTTCGGAAAGATATCGAAAAACAAGCCATACAGACCTTGGTTAAAAGTATTTGCAAATACTGCCATATAGGTGTAGTAGATTCAGATTGTGTCCTGTATGGCGCAATTTCTGATTTTACAGATTTTGAAGATGCCATGCAATATCGTTGCGCCCAGAAAATAAAGGCAGACTATATTGTGACGCGAAACGTAAAGGATTTTGCAAATTCTTCAATTCCCGTTTTTACCCCTTCGGATTTTCTTTCTGCTATTACAGAATAATAAAGATAAATTGTACTATAGGCAGAAGATAATACATTAGCCATATTAAAGATGTACAACAAGATAATTGATAAATATTATCCGGAGGATAACGAACAGAAAAGGATGCTGCTGAGCCACAGCCGCGATGTGGCTGACATGGCGCTGGCGATAGCCGACAGGCACCCGGAATTGAACATCGACCGCAGGTTTTTGGAAGAGGCGGCGATGCTTCACGATATCGGAATACTGCACACACATGCGCCGTCGATACACTGCAACGGCACGGAGCATTATATCCGTCATGGAGTGATAGGAGCGCAGATGCTGCGCGACGAGGGACTGCCGCGCCATGCCTTAGTGTGCGAGCGCCATACCGGCACGGGACTTACGCGTGAGCAGATAGAAAGCCAGAACCTGCTGCTGCCGCATCAGGACTTTGTGCCCGTGAGCATAGAGGAGCAGGTGATATGCTATGCCGACAAGTTTTTCTCGAAGTCATCGCTCGGCGTGCGGCGCACGGTGGAGCAGACAGCCCGCAGCCTGGAGAAGTTCGGGGCTGAGGGAGTGAGGAAATTCATGGCGTGGGCTGAGATGTTTAAAATGAAGAGTGAAGAATGAAGAGTGAACAGAGCACTATCCGGCTAAAAAAATATTAAAAAAAGGACTATAAAGAACGATTCTTCATTCTTCATTCTTCATTCTTCAATTTTTTTAGTACCTTTGCAGCGTGAAGAGACAAACTCTTATATTTTTGATATTTGGCGCAGTCATTGCCACAATGGCTATGGGATATTCCACACCGAGAAAGGAAAAGCGCGAGAGTGCCGACAGGGACACCGCTTTGTTTCAGAAGGATTCTGTGGAACAGGACTCTTTTGTGGTTGGCGGCAATATTGCCGACAGTGCTGCGACGGCAATGGAGAACAACGGTCCCGATACCACCAAAATGGACTCCATGCAGCTTGCCATATACCGCCACAACAAGGCAATAGACGACTCGCTTGCATTTGACAG
>JAGAPI010000297.1 GCA_017623335.1 Prevotella sp. | reverse complement strand
TTTCACCGCCGTGAACAATCCGGCAATAGCCGAGCACATAGAGAAGATGAACCGCAAGTTCCTTGACGAAGACAAGCATTACGTACTGGTTGGTCCCGGGCGATGGGGCTCCAGCGACCCGTGGTTGGGAATACCCGTTAAGTGGCCGCACATAAGCGGCGCCAAGGTGATAGCCGAGGTAGCGCTGAAAAACTACAACATCGACCCGAGCCAGGGCACGCACTTCTTCCAGAATCTTACATCGTTTGGTGTGGGCTATTTCACCATCGCCCCCGACAACGGCGACGGGGTATTCCGCAAGGACATCCTCGATGCCATGCCGGCTGTGGAGGAGACGGAATATGTGCGCCACGTGCGCTTCGACCGTCCGCTGAAAATCATGATGGACGGCATGAAGCAGGAAGGAGTGGTGATTTAAATGAAAAATGAAGAGTGAAGAGTGAAGAATTGGCTGCGCAAATAGAGTGGCGGAACAAACTTGAGACACAGCGAAGTTGATGAACACTTATGAAAAGAATAAATCTTGTGAGTCCGCTCACAAGATTTATTCTTTTTATAGTATAGCTGCCGACTTACGTATATTATCCAATATCACTAAAAACTTACGGTCATTCTTAGCAGTTTGCAGATTATATTCCGACTGCATGTTTATCCATATATATGCTGGTATTCCCGTTGCCGCCTCTATCTTCAGCGCATATTCCGTTGTAACGGGACGTTTCCCGTTTATCACTTCATTAAGCACGGAATAAGATACATCAATGACAGCAGCAAATTTTCGCTGTGATATTCCGCGTGCCTCCAATTCATCTTTAAGTATCTCTCCCGGATGAATGGGAACGGAAGGCTGCAACTCGTATGGAGCGTATATTTTACTTGTTTCCATATTCTATGTTATTTATAATGATTACTAATATCCAACAGACGGCAGAATGTTATAACCTGTTCATTATCTGTTTTTCTCACAGTAAACTCAAGACGATATTTTTTGTTTATCCTCACTGAGGATATTCCCTTCTTGTCGCCCGACAGCGCCTCATAGTTAAGAGCTTTGTAAGGGAACAAATCCTCTATACAATTCACGGAAGACAAGAGAAAAACAGCCTTTTGATAATTTCTTATAACCTCTGGCTGAAAGCGGTGCTTTTTATCGCTCGTCTTACCATGCGTATAAAGTTCCTGCAAGTATTCTTTATCAAACTCAATATACATCTTATCCGTTTATTTGTGCAAAGATAATTCTTTTAATTTACATTCGCAAATAATCGAACACTTATTTTATAATTTTTAACCCCAAAATATCATTAGAAATTTATCCTAATGATATTTTGGGGAATACGGTTCACTTTATAACAATCGTCCCGACATCCTGCAGCTTCATCAGCATGTTGGGCGACTTCACGTTCTCCAGAGTCAGTCCCTCGATGGGCATTTCCGGCAGTCCAGTCGCCTTTATCAGCATGGGGCACTCGCCAATCTCGATGTTCTTCAGTGTGATGTTGCGGAACATTGGCGTGAGCTCGTTCACCGCCGGAGTCGGGTGACGCTCGGCAAGTTTCCCTACGTATGTAGGCGAGCCAAGCATGTCGAAGAACACTGCGGCACGGTTGCACTTGTTTATCTTGGTGTTCTCAAGCCAGATGTTTTCCGCACCTCCGCCGCGCGGACGGCGGGTCTTGAAGTAGAGCGGACGTGATGCCTCGTCAATCACAAGGTCGGTGGCATATACATTGCGTATCATGGCGGCAGTCTCGCTGCCTATGGCAATGCCGCCCACGCCGCGCTTCACATGACAGTGGCGGATAACCACATTCTCCGTGGGACGCTTCTTGTCCACTCCGTCCTTACCGCGACCGGCTTTCAATGTAAAGCAGTCATCGCCGCAGTCAAGCGTGGTGTACTCTATAAGTGAGTTTATCGATGAATCAATGTCAATGCCGTCGGTACGTCCACGGCCGTGGCTGTTCACGGTGATACCACGGATAATTGTATTCTCACAATATGTAGGGGCAATGTTCCAGAATATAGACTTCTCGAAGGTAAGTCCCTCCACAAGGATGTTCTTGCAGTGGATAGGGCCGAAGAAGAGAGGCAGGAATATCTCACCGCCGTTTTCCCTGCCGTCGAACACACGCTGCTCCAACGGCATCTTGCCGATATTCTCGTCAACGCCTTTTGTCACCATCCGGCTTATCTCGCAGTCGTAACTTGGAGCCACAAGCTTGCCCTTACCAACAATGGCTATATTCTCGGCACCGTTGGCATAAATCATCGCACCGAGCGAATAGAGGTCGATTCCCTCGTCGCGTGTGAGCACGGCAGGCTGATAGTCTTTCAGGTTGCCGCTGAAGTGCAGCTCCGCTCCCTCGTCGATGCGCAGGCACACGTTGCTCTTGAGCTCTATTCGCCCCGTAAGCCATTTGCCGGCAGGCACCGCCACCGTGCCGCCGCCCTTTGCCGCCATGCGGTCGATGGCTTTCTGTATTGCTGCCGTGCAGAGCTTGCCCTGACGGGCTCCAGCCTTATTTATATATAATGTACGCGCGGGAAACTCCGGCCTTTTTAGCTGCGGCATCTCAAACGGTGCCTCTATGGGTTCTATCTCTTCTGGTATCTGCCAGTTCTGTGCGTGCAGCCCCGTAACCGTCAGGGCAAGCATCGCCATCACGAAAAAACGTCTCATATTGTCTGTTTTAGTATTTTAATTTTGTTGCAGTTTTATATATCAGAGACGTTCCAATCTTATTTTTGTACCGAATTTCTATAAAAAGATATGCCAAACGTTCATCAGTCCATGTTTATATCAACTGGAACAGATCATAATATAGCGGACAAGTCCTTCTCTCCTCAGTCAAAGGACTTGAATTCATAATCAGGTGTCAGCCTTACAAGGCGCATGCCGTCATCCATCGTTCTATTCAGATTGCGAATGTGAGCATTGCCTGAATACGGGCTGCACCGTCTTTCACCCGTTTTGTCTCATTTTCGTGAGCCTTTTTGTTTTTTGATAGCTCTGCAATGAAGTCAACGGCAGCCTGTCCTTTAAGAACTGGCGTAGGAGCTATAGGTTTTGCCATATCTGTCGATGTTTTTATTGTTTTGTGTGCAAAGTTACATTTTTTTATTCAAACGACAAAATATTTTATTGTT
>JAGAPI010000046.1 GCA_017623335.1 Prevotella sp. | reverse complement strand
TGATGCGCACGCCCGACAGGTCGAGTGAGTCAACACGCATTTTCTCACGGATGAAATCAAAATCGCGCACATCCATTGTGCCGAACAGAGTAAGGCTTTTCACCGTTCCGCACTCCTCCTCACTCAAAGACTTCTCCAGCATACCGCCCGACACCCACAAAGTCTTGCTACGCTTCACTTCTGCGGCATTCTGCACATACACATCGAGTGTCACATCCTCAATCACGTTGGGAAGCGTATATGTAAAATTGTTGCCCTGTGTGAGGATATATCCGTTGGCTTTCACTGTCACCACGTCATCCGCATTGTCGGGCACCACACGGAACGCATAGCTGCGTCCCTTTATCACCTTGTCTGCCGCGCCTTCAAGTGTCGCGCCATTAAGCGAGGACGGCTTTCTCACAGTGAAATAAGCAATATTGTTTCCAATAGCCTCAATCGCATTCGTAGTAAGCGAACCGCCGGTGACAGGCTTCCATTCACTCTCTCCTGTGGCTTTTGTCACCATGCGGAATGCATCGCCTAAAGATACTGTTGTTCCGGCAGGAACCGTACACTTGAAGTCGCGGTAAAGTGCCCCGTCCACCTGAAATGCCTGAAGACCGTAATTGTACTCGGGAGACACCAGAGTCTTGAATGCTCCATTAGAAGCAAACATCGCCACGGCAATCTTTCCAGAGAAGTTATCGTAAGACACGTTCTTGAACGCACCGGCACGCACCGTGAAGCTTTCTCCTGCTCCCACGGTCTCCTTGTCCGAGCTCATGCCTATCTGCTTCTCGTCGCTTGTGAGCTGTATTGCCGACCATGCAATGCTGTTATCAGCCGGCTTTATATTATATATAATGGTTGCCTGCTCAGAGAAATTCCACTTGTTGCCCGACTGAGTTGTCGGCGTAAGGTCTGACACTAAGAATACATCATTGCCTATGCCGCCCCATCCCCAGTTCATCCTGAAATAAGGCTGGCTGCCGCGCATCTCGTAACCGTCGCATACAAAAGCATGACCTGCCGACACATCCTGACCGCTGTACAGCACAGGGCGACCGGCGTCAATCTCGCTCATAATGAGCTCTTCCCATGCCTTTTGCGTCATGTCCGACTTTTTCTTGTATGACACTCCGGCGTCATAGCCAAAATAATTGACGAGAGCAGCGGGAACCCTGACCTCGCTGGCACTGCTGCCCGACATGCTGAAATTGGTCTGGATGCTAATCGCCGCATCTGCCACCAGTCTGGCAACCGCGTCTCCCTGTGCCGTGGTATAGCCGCTGCGGTAGTTGTCAGTACGCATGTTGACCCAGTCGTATGTGTGGTTGAAGTCATTGCCGTCCATACTGCCCTTACCGGCAGCCGGATAATTATAGTATTGCATTATCGTTGCCATTGCCACACCCACGCATCCAACAAGCTTACGGCCGGGAATGAGATAGTTGAACGGCTCTTCCTGACTCCATTCGGCAGTGTTGCGTGACAACACGCTGCGTTTCATGACAGCATAGCTGTTTGCATCGGAAGCAACGGAAGGCGCCTTGAAGGCATTCGATTTTATTTGCCTGTCATAAGAGTCCAGCATCCATTTCATGGCTTCCGGCATATTGGCATAGTCAAACTTGCCCTTGTCGGAAAATCCTATCACTGGCACTGTCGTGTCGTCTGCCGACACAATCACGAAGCCGCCATCCGTCCCCCTGTTAAATACATAATAAGAAGATGTGGCATTGGAATTGTCCTCGTACAGGCTCAACTCAGTTGTCACTGAACCCGGAGCACGTTTTGCAGAGGTTTTTCCAAAAAAAATCCGCGCAGTTTCCCTGGCATTGGAAACGTCCACCTTCTTGGCATTTGAAGGCAGTGGGGCGCTTAATGTCATCATGACAAAACCAACAATAATTTTTTTGCTCATTTCTCTTACTTTTTTTATAATTATCCTAAAATCGGGCGCAAAATTATATAAAAAAATAAATGTATAAAAACAACGAAATTGTTTTTCTTTTTTTTTGTGTGTCGTTAACCAAACAAACCTTAACTAATGTAAGCATGTTCTAAAGATTGGCACATTTTCGGCATAAAGTGTGAAATGAAGTAATAAGCACCGTATTTTACTTATCATCATAAAACACCAACATTTCGCATTTTTTGATGTAAACAATAAAGTTTTTTACATTATTGGCTTGTAATTCAAAATTTTTATTTAATTTTGTGGCGTGATAATTAAAAACTAAACTGATGAAAGAATCTTATAAATTATTTCTGTTGTTTTATATGGC
>JAGAPI010000296.1 GCA_017623335.1 Prevotella sp. | reverse complement strand
TCCGCCAAATGTATAAATATACTATAATACAGTAATCGAATTTTTAACAACCACTAAACCAAATGGCAGACGACAAGAAAATCATTTTCTCAATGGTGGGGCTTACAAAGACTATCCGCCAGACCAACAAGACTGTTCTGAAGAACATCTATCTCAGTTTCTTCTACGGAGCAAAGATTGGCATTATCGGACTCAACGGTGCCGGTAAGTCAACACTTATGAAGATTATCGCCGGCATTGACAATGAGTATCAGGGCGAAGTGGTGTGGAGTCCAGGCTACACCGTGGGCTATCTTGAGCAGGACCCGAAGCTTGACCCCGAGAAGACCGTGCGCCAGGTTGTGGAGGAAGGCGTGCAGGAGGTTGTTGACATGCTCAGCGAGTATAACAAGATAAACGAGCTGTTCGGACTTCCCGAATATTATGAGGACGAAGAGAAGATGAACAAGCTCTTTGCCCGTCAGGGAGAATTGCAGGACCAGCTCGATGCTACCGATGCCTGGAACCTTGACAGTAAGCTGGAGCGTGCCATGGATGCGCTGCGCTGTCCGGCTGGCGACACTCCCGTGAATGTTCTCTCAGGCGGTGAGCGCCGCCGTGTGGCTCTTTGCCGCCTGTTGCTGCGCAAACCCGATGTCCTTCTGCTCGACGAGCCTACCAACCACCTCGACGCCGAGAGCATCGACTGGCTGGAGCAGCATCTCAGCCAGTATGAGGGCACTGTGATTTGTGTCACCCACGACCGCTACTTCCTTGACGATGTGGCAGGCTGGATTCTTGAGCTCGACCGTGGCGAGGGCATTCCGTGGAAGGGCAACTACTCTTCGTGGCTCGACCAGAAGACCAAGCGCATGGCGCAGGAGGAGAAGACCGAGAGCAAGCGCCGCAAGACCCTGCAGCGCGAGTTGGAATGGGTGCGCATGGCTCCCAAGGCGCGTCACGCAAAGGGCAAGGCTCGCCTCAACAGCTACGAGCAGCTGCTTAACCAAGACCAGAAGGAGCGTGAGGAAAAACTTGAGATATTTATCCCTAACGGTCCCCGACTCGGCAACAAGGTGATTGAGGCAGAGGGTGTTGACAAGGCTTTTGGCGACAAGGTACTGCTGAAAGACCTTAACTTCATGCTGCCGCCAAACGGCATCGTGGGTGTTATCGGTCCCAACGGTGCGGGCAAGACCACACTCTTCCGCATGATTATGGGACTGGAGAAGGCTGATGCCGGAACGTTTGCCGTGGGCGAGACCGTGAAGCTGGCATACGTTGACCAGACCCACAAGGACATTATCCCCGAGAAGAGTGTCTATGAGGTTATCTCGCAGGGCAATGAGACCATCCGCATGGGAGGAAAGGACCTCAACGTGCGTGCCTATCTGAGCCGTTTCAACTTCACCGGTGCTGACCAGGAGAAGAAATGCGGCGTGCTTTCGGGCGGTGAGCGCAACCGTCTGCATCTTGCCATGGCGCTGAAGGAGGAGGGCAACGTGCTGCTGCTCGACGAGCCTACCAACGACATCGACGTGAACACCCTGCGTGCTCTTGAGGAGGGTCTTGAGCAGTTTGCAGGCTGTGCCGTGGTTATCAGCCACGACCGCTGGTTCCTCGACCGCATCTGCACCCACATCCTTGCCTTCGAGGGTGAGGGCAAGGTGGCGTTTTTCGAGGGAGGCTTCTCCGACTACGAAATCTACAAGATGCGCCAGAGCGGACAGACTGAAGTGAAGAAGGCGCGCTACCGCAAGCTCATGGAAGACTGATAAGTGGGAGGACAATAAATGAAAATAAAATCTTTTTTTATATCTCTATTACTGGGACTGTGTGCCAATGCAGGCGCACAGTCGCCAGCCACTTTCAAGGTGAAGCTCGCCAAGCCTTTCAAGGGAAAGGTGTATGTGTCGGTGATTAAGGACCGTCTTGTGAATATCGACTCGGTGGAGGTTGATGGCACAGAGTTCTCACTTTCAAGCGCAATAGCGCAGGTGGACGAATACAGGTTGCGCACAAAGCCGTACAGGTTTGATGTGTCGGTCATGGCTGAGCCTGGATGTGACTATGACGTAATTGTGAATGAGGATTCGGACGTTGTCACCAGTGCTAATAGCAGAGAGCAGCAACTGTTCAATGTTCTCAAACAACGGCTTAAACCTATCATGGAAAAGGTCGGTGAATTAGGTCCTCGCTATATGCAGCTGAAAGAAGCTGGTAAGTTGGAAGAGGCTGAGGAGGTGATGAATGCCAACGATGCTTTGTATGACAAAGCCACACAGATGAAGTTTGACTTTATATGCCAAAATCCTGATACATATGCCGCGATTAACGCAGCCAATGACTATATTATGGATTTTCGGCAGATGAAAGAGTTGCGCAAAGCGCTTGCCGCAAATCCTCACAAGAACACTTACGCATGGCGCTCGTTTGAAAAGAAATACAAGGAGCTTGCCGACAAATGGATACAGGACAAGCCTGCTCCTGACTTTACTACCACCGATAGCAACGGCAAGCAGGTCAGGCTTAGCGATTTCAGGGGGCATTATGTGCTGCTCGACTTTTGGGCATCATGGTGTGTGCCTTGCCGGGCAAAGATGAAAGAGCTGAAAAAGGTGTATCCGCAGCTTAAGGCAAAGAATATCACAGTGATAAGTATCAGTCTTGACGAGAAGAAAGAGGCGTGGCTGAAAGCATCGCAGGAGGACGGGATAGAGTGGGTGAACACCTGTGATGTGAAACCGTTCCGCGACAATGCCATAGGCAAGGCTTACAAGGTGGAAAGTGTCCCGAAACTGTTTGTTATCAATCCTGAAGGCGTGATAGTGAGCCAAGACCCTACGGTGGATTACATTCTTAACAATATAAAAGAAAAATAAGAAAATGGGAAATATTATTCTAACAGGCGACCGCCCTACAGGAAGACTTCATGTGGGACATTATGTAGGGTCGCTGCGCCGGCGCGTTGAACTGCAGAATGCCGGCGACTATGACAAAATGTTTGTGTTTCTTGCCGACGTGCAGGCACTTACCGACAATGCCGACAATCCAGAGAAGATACGTCAGAACATTATAGAAGTGGCACTCGATTATCTTGCCGCAGGACTCGACCCGGAAAAATGTACTATCTTTATTCAGAGTCAGATACCTGAGCTCGCAGAGCTTACAACCTACTTGATGAACCTTGTGACGGTGAGCCGTCTGCAGCGCAATCCAACGGTGAAGACCGAGATAAAGATGCGTAACTTCGAGGCGAACATTCCTGTAGGCTTCTTCTGCTACCCTGTGAGCCAGGCTGCCGACATCACTCTGTTTAAGGCTAACGTGGTGCCTGCCGGTGAGGATCAGAAACCAATGATTGAGCAGACATGCGAGCTGGTGCGCCGTTTCAACGCCACCTACAGCGATGTGCTGGTGGAACCGCGCATCATGCTGCCTACCAATCAGAGTTGTCTGCGCCTGCCCGGCACCGACGGCAAGGCGAAGATGAGCAAGAGCCTCGGCAACTGCATCTATCTAAGCGACACTCCCGAGGATGTATGGCAGAGCGTGCGCTCAATGTTCACCGACCCCGACCATCTGCGTGTGGACGACCCGGGTAAGGTGGAGGGCAATTGTGTGTTCACTTATCTCGATGCCTTCTGCACCGATGAGGATTTTGCGAACTTCCTGCCCGAATATAAGAATCTGTGCGAGCTGAAGGAGCATTATCAGCGTGGAGGTCTGGGCGACATGAAGTGCAAGAAGCTGCTCAACGCTGTGCTCAACGACCGTCTGGAGCCAATGCGCCAGCGTCGCCGTGAGCTGCAGCAGGACATTCCTGAGGTCTACAACATTCTGAAGAAAGGCACCGAGCAGGCACGCGAGGTAGCTGCTAAGACCATGGATGAGGTTCGCCACGCCATGCGAATTGACTACTTCAACGATGCTGAGCTTATCCGCGAGCAGAGCGAGCGTTTCCGCAATAAGTAATAAACAAAGCTGACCGTCCGGCGCTCGCTGGACGGTCGCTGAAGCTATATTAAACCGTCATTTAAGTTAACTTACTTCACCGTCCAGCGCTCGCCGGACGGTGAAATATTATATATCCCCTTTCTATTTCTTGAATATTATCGGCAGTGCGAACTTTACTTTTACGGGCTTGCCGCCGATAGTTCCCGGCTTCCATGCGGGCATCATCCTTATCACCCTTAATGCTTCTTCGTTGAATCGCCATCGGCAATTGGCGCGTAATTCGGCTTTCTCTGCTGTGGTCAATTTCTCGAATTTCCTTGTTTGGGGCTCGTTCATTGTGCATTGATGTATTTTTTCTTCCGATACACTGCCGTCAGTATCAACGGTAAACGTTACAGTAACTTTAGCCGTGAATCCATATCTGTCGGCTTCAGGAGGGTATTTGATGTTGACGGAAAGAAACTTCATCAGTACATTTATTCCTCCAGGAAATTCAGGTATTTTGCGTACATATCCGCCAGCTTCACCGATTTCCTTCAGTTTTGCTGCAAGTTTCTCCACTTGTGTTGTGGCAAGTGCAACCTTTCCGAAAGGGTCGATGAGGTACATTGTCGGCAGCCATTTTATTTTGTATTGCTGCGATATGTTCGTCTCCTTCCACTTCTTCAGTTCGCTCACATGCAGCCATTTCATTTCGTTTTTCTGAACAAAGTCCGTCCACTTCTCCTTATCGTCATCGAATGAGATGCCGATGAATGTCACGTCTTTTTTGTACTTCTTAAAAAGCTCCTTCATTGCGGGAATGTCCTTACGGCAGTCGCCACACCATGATGCCCAAAAGTCGAGCACCTGATAGCATGAATAGTTGTTGGACAGCTTCTGCTTTTTCCCGTCGATGGTTGTGAGCGTGAAGTCAGGTGCCTTACTTCCCACCGGCAGCAGCTCCCTGGCATAGATGGAGTCTGTGTCCTGTGCCTGCGCCGCCATGCCAAACATCAGCGCAAGCATCATTGTAATGAATGTTTTCTTCATTGTTAGTTTGTTATGTTTAAATTGTTACTTGACCACTAACTTAGTGGCAAGCGTGTCGTACTCCTTAATAAATATTTCAAATATTTAGTCTGCACTGGCAAAGTCCCAGTGCAGACTGAACTCAAATTTGTTTACTTCTTATTCCCATAATGGGTGGTATTCATTTCAAGTATAGTAACCACTATTCCGTCATCAGTTTCACGGAAGATTATCCGTTCGGGATAACTGTTGCTTTAAGCCATTCCTTTATTTTGCTTTTCTTCTGTGCTGCCTGATATTCAACTTCCTCATAATAGCTTTCTTGCAGACGTAGCCAATAGTCGGCATCTATACCTAAAGCATTTTTCAACGCCATAGCTATATCTATATCCACATCCTTACGGCCGGCGATAACATCAGACAACAATGCGACAGGCAGCTTGGATTTGGCTGCCAGCTCGCTAACAGTCATACCACGCTCCTCAAGCTCATCGGTAATCAAATCACCGGGGTGTGTCGGTGCTCCATATAAATGTAAACGTTCGTCTATCATAGCTCTATCATTTTGAAAATTTCTGCAAATGTACAAATTTATTTTCTAACCTCCAAGGAAAAACACCGAAAAGGAAAATTTTCGCATTTCTTTT
>JAGAPI010000045.1 GCA_017623335.1 Prevotella sp. | reverse complement strand
GCGTGGAAGGATGGGCATACATGTCGAGGTCCATTGCCGGAGCAATGAACACAGGTGCCTTCATCGACAGGTAGGTGGTTATGAGCATGTTGTCCGCCACTCCTCCTGCCATCTTTCCTATCGTGGCGGCAGTACATGGTGCAACGAGCATAGCGTCAGCCCACAAGCCCAATGCCACATGGCTGTGCCACGTGCCGTCGCGCTGTGAGAAAAATTCGCTTATCACGGGCTTTTGCGTAAGTGCCGACAGAGTGATGGGAGTGATGAACTCCTTACCTGCCGGAGTGATTACCACCTGTACCTCAGCACCGCGTCTAACCAGCTCACGTATGATGTAGCACGCCTTATAGGCAGCAATGCTGCCGGTGATGCCGAGCACTATCTTCTTGCCTTTCAACATTTTCCTATTTTCTTTGATATTCTCTTAGTCGGATTCTGGTCAATACCTGCTTGGTATTGTTGGTGAAATCGCCGCACATAATCCAGTTGAAGTAGCCTGGATCCTGACGCAGTATGTCACTTACCGGACGTCCTTTGTATTTGCCGAAGTTGAATTTCTCTATTCCGTCCTCCATTATTATTCTGCCTGCAAAGTCTACATTGTTGTTCTGCTTTGAGAACTCTCCCAAAAAATTGGCATCGTTCTGCAGCACACGGTCGGCTTCTTCCTGACGCTCGGCAGTGTACATGTCGAGTTGTCCCATCAGAACGCGGTAGGTAGCCTCGGTGTCCTCATCGGCACGGTGAGCCTGGAAGTCGTCCTCCATCTTTCTGCCACAATAGAACTTGTATGCGGCAGCCAGATTGCGGCGCTCCATTTTGTGGAAGATGGTCTGCACGTCAATAAGGTTACTCTTCGAAAAGTCGAAGTCAATGCCGGCACGCAGAAATTCCTCGGCGAGCATAGGGATGTCGAAATGGTTGGAGTTGAAACCTGCAAAGTCGCTGCCCACGAACTGCTGTGCCAACTGTTGGGCTATCTGCTTGAATGTGGGAGCATCCTTCACCATGTCGTTGGTGATGTGTGTCAGCTCTTCCACCTCCTTGGGTATTTGTTTCAGCGGGTTTATCATGTGATTGCCGCGCAGCTCCTCGCCGTTAGGCATCACTTTAATATAAGATATCTGTATCACCCGGTCGTTGACCATGTCGAGACCAGTTGTCTCAAGGTCAAAGATCACGAGCGGTTTCTTTAAATTTAATTTCATTTCTTTTATAGGGTTTAGGAAGAGTAGGAGGGGTAGGAGAAGTAAGAGGGGTAGGAGAAGTAGGAATTTTAAAGAAGGAGTAAGAGAATTCTTAACTCCTTCTTAATTAATGATTCATTTTTCTTCACTCTTTATTTTTCACTCTTTACTCTCCATTTTTTACTCTTCACTCTTCATTGATTTCGTCAAACTTACGTTTCTTTATTCTTTTTTTAGTCGTTGAGCAGCATTGGCATGAGCAGCATCAGTACATCCTGATTCTCAGGCTGCTCGGTTGGAATAACCAGTCCCGGACGGCTTGCATCTGCGAGCTGTAGCTGCACTTCCTGACAGTTGAAGCTGCTGAGCACCTCGATGAATGTTGCACCTTTGAAGCCAATGTTCATTGGTTGTCCGTTGTATTCGCATGAGATGCGCTCTGTGGCAGTCTTTGAGAAATCATTGTCCTCGGCATCAAGCTGCAATGTGCCATTTTCCAAGTGGAAACGTATCAGGTTGCTGCTGCTGTTTGCAAAAGGTACTATGCGCTTTAGCACGCTTAGTAGAGTGGCACGGTCGATGAGTGCCACGTTGACGTTGTTTTGTGGTATCACTGCAGCATAGTTTGGATAGCGTCCCTCAATCATGCGGCACTGTAATGTTCCACCGTTGAATGTTATTAGTGCGTTGCGGTCGTCAAACTTAATTGTTGCATCGCCTCCGTCCTGTACAAGCATGTTGCGCAACAGGGCAGCAGGCTTTTTGGGCAGTATGAATGATGCGGGCTGCTCCTTCTTTATTGTCATAAGCTTGTTTCTCACCAGCTTGTGTCCGTCTGTGGCTACTATGGCAAGATAGTCGGGAGTGATGTCGAAATAAAGACCGTTCATTTGCGGACGGAGGTCTCCCTGACCAACAGCGAAGATTGAGCGTGCAATGTTTTCTGAGAGAACATCGCTCGGTATGCTTATTTCAGTGATGTTGTCGTTGTTGAGTGCCTGAGTTTCTGGCCATGCCTCTGCACTTTCCACTGGCAGCGAGTAGTGACCATTGAGATATGAAACAGTGGCGAGAGTCATATCCTGGTTTAGCTCGAAAGTAAGTGGTTGTTCTGAGAATCCCTTCACTGCTTCAAGGATGTAGTTGCCTGGAATGGCAAAGCTGAACGAACTGTCACTTTCTGCTATTTCCATGCTTGTCTTCAACACGTTCTCGCCGTCACTGGCGGTGAGGTGAAGAGTGTTGTCATTGATTACAAAAAGAAAGTCTCCAAGTATGGCAATGGAGTTTTTGCTGTTTATGACCTTTGAGAGGTCTTGCAGCTTCTTGCTGAGCGTTGTGCTGGATAATGTAAATCTCATAAGTATTTAGTTTTATTTTTTACCTTAATAATTGTATTTGACTACAAAAATACAAAAAAAAACTCGTTGGAGCAAAAAAAAAGCGAGAAAAGTGGTGATAATTAAAACTATTTTTGTAATTTCGCAAACGATTTGATAAAATAACAACATTTTATAGTAAGAAACAAATGGAAATAACAGGTAAGATTATCGCTGTACTGCCACCGTCAAGTGGTGTGTCGGCACGTACCGGCAACAGCTGGATGTCGCAGGACTATGTAATAGAAACACACGATCAGTATCCTAAGAAATGCTGCTTCAGGGTGTTTGGACAGGACAAGATTCAGAGCTTTAACATACAGGTGGGTGAGGAGATGACTGTGTCGTTCGATATAGACTGCCATGAGTACAATGGCCGTTGGTTTAATGATGTGCGAGCCTGGGCAGTAAACCGCAATGTTGCAGCTCCTGCTGCTGACGGTATGATGCCTGGTGCAACTCCATTCCCACCGGCTGGTGCAAGTCCGTTCCCACCAGTTGCTCCTGCAGCAGCACAGCCTCAGGCTGCCGCTCCGACAGTGGAGGAGAGTCAGGACGACCTACCATTCTAATTAAGAGGCTCTTGTTGTATAAAATAATTAAAAGGTGTAAGTCAATAAGACTTACACCTTTTTTGTTATAAGCATTATAAATGACTTTGCCTTTTATCCTAAGATACTTTGCCTTTTATCCTAAGATACTTTGCCTTTTATCCTAAGATACTTTGCCGTTTATCTTAAGATACTTTGTTGTTTATCTTAGGTTTGTATAAAAGAAAATCCGCAACACCCTTATGGGCATTGCGGATTATTATTTATAGATGTTGTGAGTCAAATAAGATTATTTGCCTTCCATCTGAGCCTTCAACTGAGCGAGCACGTCGATGTCGCCGAGAGTTGTAGCTGCTGGCTGGTTCTCAATCTTAACAGTCTCTTCCTTCTTTGCACGTGGCTTGCGGGCTGCACGCTTCTCCTCACGCTGAGCGTCCTCGAATGTACGGCTGTGAGAGAGGATGATGCGCTTGCTGTCCTTGTTGAACTCGATAACCTTGAATTCGAGCTCCTCGCCCTGCTGTGCCTGAGTGCCGTCCTGCTTAACCAGGTGCTTAGGTGTGGCAAATCCCTCTACGCCGTTCTCAAGAGAGATAACAGCGCCCTTCTCAAGCATCTCGGTAATCTTGCCGTTGTGGATGCTGCCCACAGTGTACTTCTCCTCGAATACATCCCATGGGTTGTCCTCAAGCTGCTTGTGACCGAGACTCAGACGACGGTTCTCCTTGTCGATGTCGAGTACCATCACGTCGATGGCTGCACCAGTCTGTGTGAACTCTGAAGGATGCTTTACCTTCTTTGTCCAAGAGAGGTCGCTGATGTGGATAAGACCGTCAACACCCTCCTCAAGCTCTACGAACACACCGAAGTTAGTGAAGTTGCGAACCTTTGCAGTGTGCTTGCTGCCAACAGGATACTTAACCTCGATAGCTTCCCATGGATCTTCCTTGAGCTGCTTCAGACCAAGGCTCATCTTACGCTCATCGCGGTCGAGAGTGAGGATAACAGCCTCTACCTCGTCGCCAACCTTCAGGAAGTCCTGAGCTGAGCGCAGGTGCTGGCTCCATGACATCTCAGAAACGTGGATGAGACCCTCAACGCCCGGCTGTACCTCAACGAATGCACCGTAGTCGGCGATAACCACAACGGTACCCTTAATCTTGTCGCCAACCTTAAGGTTCTCGTCAAGTGCATCCCATGGATGTGGGGTGAGCTGCTTCAAGCCGAGAGCAATGCGCTTCTTCTCGTCATCGAAGTCAATGATAACAACGTTGATTTTCTGGTCAAGCTCAACCACCTTGTGCGGATCGTCAACACGACCCCAAGAGAGGTCTGTGATGTGGATGAGACCGTCAACACCGCCGAGGTCGATGAATACACCGTAAGTGGTGATGTTCTTAACGGTACCCTCAAGAATCTGACCCTTCTCCAGCTTAGAGATAATCTCCTTCTTCTGTGCCTCAAGCTCAGCCTCGATGAGAGCCTTGTGAGAAACAACAACGTTCTTGTATTCCTGATTGATCTTAACGATCTTGAATTCCATTGTCTTGCCAACGAACTGGTCGTAGTCGCGTATTGGGTGAACGTCAATCTGGCTTCCTGGGAGGAATGCCTCGATTCCAAACACGTCAACAATCATACCGCCCTTAGTGCGGCACTTGATGTAGCCTTGTACGATTTCCTCGCCTTCGAGAGCTGCATTGACACGCTCCCAGCTCTTGCTCTGGCGTGCCTTCTTGTGAGAAAGGATCAGCTGACCCTTCTTGTCCTCCTGGTTCTCAACATACACCTCAACCTTGTCGCCTACCTTCAGGTCTGGGTTGTAGCGGAACTCGCTTGCTGAGATGATACCATCGCTCTTGTAGCCGATGTTTACGATAACCTCTTTCTTGTCTACAGAGATTACGGTTCCCTCTGTCACCTGGTGCTCTACCACCTTGTTGAGGGTTTCGTTGTAGGCTTTGTCCTGCTCTTCCTTGCTGACACCTGCCTGTGAGCCATTTTCAAACTCTTCCCAATTGAAGTTGTCCAATGGCTGAACGTTTTTTGTTAATTCTGACATAATTTAAATTTTGTTTTTTTTGTAATTAATAAAGTTAGACTTTATGTGAATTGTAAAAAATCGGGTGCAAAGGTAGTAAAAAAAATGAAGAGTGAAGAATGAAGAATGAAGAATTGTAAGAAAATAAAATATTTTTAACACTCTTCACTGTTCATTGACTTCGTCGAACTTACGTTTCTTCACTCTTCATTCTTCACTCTTCATTCTTCACTTTTAACTATCTCAGCGGCTTTTGCCAATGCAATGTTGATGTGGCTGCATATGTTATCGCTGCCGAGCAGTGTGTCGAAGCCTGCCTTGTGGAGGGTAGCCTGCACCTTTGGATTTACTCCCGACAGCACAATCTTGATGCCGTCGTTTTGTGACATAATGCAAAGGTTGGTGAGGTTGTGAATGCCCGTTGAGTCGATGAACGGCACCTTACGCATTCTGATGATGCGCACCTTCGGACGGTCGCCGAAGCGTCCCATTATTTCCTCAAACTTGTTGCCGGCACCGAAGAAGTATGGACCGTTGATTTCGTACACCTCAACACCCTGGGGGATGGTGAGATGCTCAAGGTTGCCCATGCGCATGTCGGTGTCCTCGTCCTCAGGGTTAATCTCGTCGAGCACCACCTTCACGTCGGTGCTCTCTGCCATACGCTTCATGAAGAGCAGACAGGCAATGATGAGTCCCACCTCGATTGCCACGGTGAGGTCGAAGATTATTGTGAGGAAGAAAGTTATCAGCAGCACGATTACGTCGCTCTTCGGATTCTTCAGCAGAGCCATGAACGAGCGCCAGCCGCACATTCCATAGCTCACTACCACCAGTACGCCGGCGAGACATGCCATAGGAATGTACTGTGCCAGAGGCATTAGGAACAGGAATATGAGCAGCAGAACTGCGGCGTGGATGATGCCTGCAATGGGCGAGCGTCCACCGTTGTTGATGTTGGTCATGGTACGGGCTATGGCTCCAGTGGCTGGGATACCGCCGAAGAGCGGAGTGGCAAGGTTTGCCACACCCTGAGCTATCAGCTCGGTGTTGGAGTCATGATGGTCGCCTATCACACCGTCGGCAACTGTTGCAGAGAGCAGGCTCTCGATGGCACCGAGAATGGCAATAGTCAGAGCCGGGGTGACAAGGCTCTTTATGGTCTCCCACGACATTTCGGGCACTTGTGCCGAGGGCAGCTGGTTGCTTATTGAAAAGCGGTCGCCGATGGTCTCAATGCTGGTGACTCCGGCAAACTGCTTGAGCAGCAATGCCCCGACGGTCATTATTATAATGGCGATGAGCGAGCCGGGAATCTTTTTCGAGAACTTGGGTGTGACTGCGATAATAGCCACGCTTGCCACGCCGATTATCGAGCTCCACAGGTCGATGGTGCCCATGTCGTGAAAGTATGCTATCCATTTCTCAATGAAGTCGCTCGGCACATGCTCCATTGTCAGTCCAAAGAGGTCTTTTATCTGTGTGGTAAAAATGGTTACGGCAATACCGCTGGTGAATCCCACAACAATAGGATAGGGAATATACTTTATTATGGTGCCGAGATGCAGTACTCCGAACAGAATTAGAAATGCTCCAGCCATGAGTGTGGCTATGGTAAGACCCTCAATGCCGTACTGCTGGATGATGCCGTAGATGATAACGATGAATGCTCCCGTAGGACCGCCTATCTGTACTTTGCTGCCGCCGAACACCGAGATAAGCAGACCTGCCACGATGGCGGTGATGATTCCTTTCTCGGGACTCACGCCGCTGGCAATACCGAAGGCAATGGCGAGCGGCAGGGCAACGATGCCCACAATTATACCCGCCATGAGGTCCTGTGTGAATGATTTTCTGTTGTAATTCTTTAATGTCTCAATAAGTTTTGGCCTCAAAACCAAGGCTTCCTTTGCCTTTGCCTTTACTTGTTGCGTTTCCATTTTTTCTAAAATATATTATCCTAAAAACAATCTTTTCCACCTTAGAAAGTCTATAGCTACCTGTTGTCTTTAAATTTTGCGCTGTCCCTCTGGACAGCTTTATTTAATTTAAAAAAGGAGGACAAATTTATATTACTATGACAAGTTTAGAAGTTCACACCCACGTTGAGGTAGAATGCTCCTGTGTGAGCCTTGTCAAAATAGTCGTGGCAGATGTTGGTCAAGCCAAACTCATAGAAAGCCTCGGCATACAGAACCTGATACTCCAGACCGCAGCCAATGCGCAGACCGGCATCGAAGCGCTTGAAGGCATCCTCGTTGAATGAGTAGTCTATCTGACGGTCGCCGTAGTCCTTGAACTTGCCGCCTACACCGTATGCAAAATATCCGCCAGCCAGCGGCTGAATCTCAAGGTCGTAGTCCAGTTCAATGCTGTATTTCAGCAAAATAGGCACTTCGAGATAGTTCAGGTCATAGGAAAACTTAGTCCTGCCGGCATCGTTGTTCTTGCCGTTGCCGCCCTTGGCTGTGTAGAACAGTCCCGACTCAAGATATACAGGAGCCTCGGAAGATAACTGAAATCCAGCCACCGCACCTATGTTTATGCCTGTCTTCGAGCCGTTGGCGTTGAGGTTTTTGGCATCGCTGCTTACACTTGATATTGCCATACCGAGGCGCAGACCGTAGTAAACGTCATTGCTTCTGTAGTCGTGTCGGCTGTTGTTCTGTGAATGATACTGGTTTCTCCATCCCTGTGCACAGACTGTCATGACAAGCATCAGTGCCGTCAATATGAGTGATGTTCTTTTCATTGCGTTTTTTTATTTGAATTTTTAAACTCGCTGCAAATTTACAACATTTATTTTAAACAGCAAAGGGATTTCCGCATTTTGTATGCGGAAAATCCCTATTTCTTAACATTAGGCAAGTATTATTAATAATTTAGTAGCTTAGTTTCACTCCGGCATATATTGAGCGTGGCATTCCCGGACCGTAAATATACCCGGAGTCTCTGTCGGCATATTTGTCAAAATCGTTTTGATAGGCATTGAATATGTTTTGAATGCCAGCGTTAATCTGAAGCATGGTTCCTTTGTACAGCTTGAATTCGTATGACGCTTTGATTCCCAAATCCATGAACCCTTTGGTCTTTTTTGTACGGTTTGCTGTGATGTAACCGGCATGGTGCTCTACAAGCATACTGCCCGTATATGTTCCCGACAATGAAATGTTAAGAGGTTTGATTGGAGTGTATGTCGTTGTGAAATATCCGTAAGCATCTGGAGTGCGGAACATTCTCTTTTCTTCAGCAACTCCACCGTCATCCCATGAGCGTGCTTCCTTGTATTGAGCGTTCTGCAGGGTAAATCCAGCCTGCATCTGCCATTTGTTGCGCCATGCCAGTTTGCCCTCGATAGTCATGCCATATACATTTGCTCCACTCTCATTTCCACGTTCCAGGATAATGATTCCATTTTCTTTTCCTATTTCTGTAATGGCAAATACGTCGTCAATGTCTGTGAAAAAGCCCTCAATAAGAAGATTTCCCTGCCAGTTTCCCCAATTGTGGTACATGTCTGCCGAAACACTTATGCTTTGTGACTTTTCCTCCTCAAGATTGTCTGCCAGGCGTATTATGGAAACAGTTCCGCCAACATTTTCTATATGAAGGTCTTCGTCGAATGCCTGTGGGGCACGGAAACCGAATGAGTAGCTGGCGCGCAGATTGATGTTCTCATTGGGGTTGAAACGCAGATTTGCACGTGGACTGAATACCGGATTGTCGAGCATGCTGTGCTTGTCGAGCCGGGCTCCAATCAGGAAGCTCCACATGTCGTTCTTCCATTCATTTTGTGCAAACATGCTTCCGATTTTAACTTTCTGTGTGATAAATCTGTCATATCCCAATTGACTGTCTTCAAGATTATCCTGATTATATTCCACACCTGCTGTGAAATCGGCAGGCATGAACCAGCATTTGTCGGCTCTGTACACATATTGTGCTCCAGCTACGAATGTCAGGTCTTTTGTTGTTCCGTATGCCTTAGGATCCTGACCGCCTCCATAATAACTTTCTCTGTCAATGTGTTGTGCCGATGTGAATACGCTCAAATGGTGTTTTTCGCTGGGGGTGAAAAGGTCGAACTTTACACCTCCTGTGTTTATGCTGTGTCTCACCTGTTCAGCGATGTTAGCCTCGTGAGGGGGACGGTTGAGCATATCGCCGCCTCTTCTGTATTCCTGAAGATGGTGATATTCGAAAGAGAGTTTTGAGTATGTGCTTGTCTTGATGTATGAGCGCATGCCTACGGTTTGGTTGTTGAGCTCGGGAAGCTCCGTGTATCCGTCGCCGTTGTGGTCATATCCGCCTCTTGACCTGTTTTGCCCGAATATGGCAATTCCCATTTTATGGTCATCTGTTACAAGAGATGCGTTAAGGGTGGTGTTGTTGTCAATGGCCGAAGCGTCATAAATGCTTGTGAGCGTATGTGATATCTGGGCTGAGTTTCTTAATGGTTCTTTTGTGATGATGTTGATTGTGCCGGCAATGGCTGAAGAACCGAACAGGGCAGAACCGCCGCCACGCATAATCTCCACACGGTCAATCATGTTTGCGGGAATCTGCTCAAGTCCATACACTCCCGACAGTGCGCTGAATATAGGACGTGAGTCGATAAGGATTTGGGTGTATGGACCTTCAAGACCGTTGATTCTCACCTGTTGGAAACCACAGTTCTGACAGTTGTTTCCCACTCTCACGCCTGGCTGAAAGTTTAAGCCTTGCGCCAGATTGCATGAATTGGTGTACTCAAAGGTTTTCATGCTCATCACATTCACAAGAGTGGGTGCCATGCGGCGTTTTGTCTCGCTTCTGTTGGCTGACACAACCACATCTTCTAATGAAACCATGTCTTCCTCAATCTCAAAATTCAGCTCAACGGTTTTTCCTTTCACAAGTTTGATACTTTGCTTAACGCTTTTATATCCAACCAATGATACTTCCACTGTAAAATCCCCTTCAGGCAGATTTACAAGATGATAGTGTCCTGTTGCGTCTGTTGTTGTTCCTATTGTTGTGCCTTTCAATGATATAGTCACGAAAGAAAGATGTTCT
>JAGAPI010000295.1 GCA_017623335.1 Prevotella sp. | reverse complement strand
CATATCAGGTGAAAAAAACGATTCAATAGATACAAATTATGGACAAATACGGACTGATAGGCTATCCGCTGGGACATTCGTTCTCGGTGAGTTACTTCAACCAGAAGTTTGAGGACGAACATCTGGATGCTATGTATGAGAATTTTGAAATAGACTCCATCGACCTTTTGCCGGAGATTATCGCCAGAAATCCAGAGTTGCGTGGACTGAATGTCACTATCCCCTATAAGGAAAAGGTGATAGCATATTTGGACAAAATCAGCCCGGAGGCAAGGGCTATAGGTGCGGTGAATGTAGTGAAGATAACCAACAAGAACGATGAGGTGACACTCACCGGATATAACAGCGATGTGATAGGGTTCACGCTTAGCATAGAGCCTATGCTTGAGCGCTATCACAAAAAAGCGCTGATACTCGGCACCGGCGGAGCATCGAAAGCCATTGACTACGGGCTGAGGTCACTGGGACTGGAGACTGTGTTTGTGAGCCGCAGCGAGAAGCACAACACCATACAGTATAAGAACATAACGCCAGAACTTGTAAAGGAATACAACGTAATAGTAAACTGTACTCCATGCGGTATGTACCCCCACACCGATGAATGTCCCGACCTGCCATACGAGGCAATGGACAGCCATAACATCCTGTATGACCTGATATATAACCCTGACGAGACCCTTTTCATGAAAAAAGGCAAGGCACAGGGAGCCGACGTGAAGAACGGGCTGGAAATGCTGCTGCTGCAGGCATTCAAGAGCTGGGAGTTCTGGAACGGACGGGAAGACTGAGCCTCAATGTTACAGGATACATGTTTGACACGCTGACAGTTACCGGCAGAGGCACAGGCATTTGACAATAATTTCATTCATATATAAAACAAAATTAAGAACAATGGAATCAAACAGATATATGATGCGTGGAGTGAGCGCTGCCAAGGAAGACGTTCACAACGCTATTAAGAACATCGACAAGGGCATATTCCCGCAGGCGTTCTGCAAAATCATCCCCGACATACTCGGAGGCGACCCGGAGTATTGCAACATCATGCACGCCGACGGTGCCGGCACAAAGTCAAGTCTCGCCTACATGTATTGGAAAGAGACAGGCGATCTGAGCGTGTGGAAAGGCATTGCACAGGATGCGCTGATAATGAACACCGACGACCTGTTGTGCGTGGGTGCGGTCGACAATATCCTTGTGTCGAGCACTATTGGGCGCAACAAGATGCTTGTGCCGGGCGAGGTGATATCAGCCATCATCAACGGCACCGACGAGCTGCTCCAGCAGATGCGCGACATGGGTATCGGAATCTACGCCACAGGAGGCGAGACAGCCGACGTGGGCGACCTCGTGCGCACCATCATTGTCGACTCTACCGTGACCTGCCGCATGAAGCGCAGCGACGTGATTGACAATGCAAACATACGTCCCGGCGACGTGATTGTGGGCTTGTCGAGCTGCGGTCAGGCAACCTACGAGACAGAATACAACGGCGGCATGGGCAGCAACGGACTCACATCGGCACGCCATGATGTGTTCAGCAAGTATCTTGCCGAAAAATATCCTGAGAGCTACGACCACGCCGTGCCGGAGGAGCTGGTATACAGCGGCGGCTACAAACTCACCGACGAGGTTGAGGGAAGCCCGATACCCGCAGGCAAGCTTGTGCTCTCCCCCACACGCACCTATGCTCCTGTGGTGAAGCGTCTGCTTGACGAGCTTCGCCCAAAGATTCACGGAATGGTACACTGCACCGGCGGCGCACAGACAAAGGTGCTCCACTTTGTGGGCGACAACTGTAAGGTGATAAAGGACAACATGTTCCCTGTGCCACCGCTTTTCCGCGCCATCCACGATCAAAGCGGCACCGACTGGAAAGAGATGTACAAGGTGTTCAACATGGGTCATCGCCTTGAGGTTTATCTTGCCCCGGAGGATGCAGAGAAAGTGATTGAAATCAGCAAGTCGTTCAATATTGACGCACAGATTGTAGGACACATTGAGGAAGGCACGAAGAGCCTTACCATAAAGAGCGAGTTTGGCACATTCGAGTATTAATTCCCAATATGTCACAGAATAAATACGGCAGCATCATGTTACAACACTTGATACTGCCGTATTCTTTATGACGACATCACCATCCTGATGCCTTATTCCGCTGACAGAATCGCCGATTTAGAGTCATAAATCGCCGATTTGGAAACGTAAATCAGCGATTTGGCGGTGTAAACGTATCGTTTAGAACCGTAAACGTATCGTTTAGCCGCGCGAACGTATCGTTTAGAACCGTAAACGTATCGTTTACGCCATTATAATCCACACAGCCACAAAATGGCAGATTGTCCCCATAAGCACAAAACCGTGCCAATATGCATGATAGTAATGCCGTGAGTCGTGCATGAAAAAATAAGAGCCTGAAGTATAGATGATTCCCTCTGCAAGAATCATGGCAAGAGCTGATTTGGGAACATTCTGCCACACAGGCACTGCAATGAACACACAGCTCCACCCCATCAGCAAATATAATCCTAACGACAGCTTTGGCCAGCGGT
>JAGAPI010000294.1 GCA_017623335.1 Prevotella sp. | reverse complement strand
TCCAGTCAGCGTCATCAGCGGAGCTATGGGACACGATTCCGAAGCTACCACACAAATCTATCTGGCTTCAATCCAAGCATCACAAATAGACAAAGCTAATCACAACATTTTGAGGAAGTTATAAGACAAAAACATGTTTAGTAAAATTGACTCACTCTTGGTAAGAGTGAGTCAGCCATGAGAGCAGAATGATAATTAAAAAACACATTCTCCCCAAAGCCTTCGGCAAGGCTAAAAATGCCAGTTTTATAGCAACAGGTTGACAAAACTTGCCGACGCCGTAGGCGTTAGTTTAAGAAACCCGTTGGATGAATTAAAATAAAGCATATTTAATTTGCCCTATAGGCTTATGATTGAGAAGATTGAAATATTGCAACATAGTGAATGCCACCACTTTGGCTTCCATTCTGGCGAAGAGACCGCTTGGTTTCTTCGCATAGTTGCGTATCATCATGAGATGATCATTCTGTTGAGAAGACACCGACTGAGGTGCGCAGGCAGACGGTGAAGGACTTCAAGACAGGACGCATCAGAATTATGGTGAGCGTGGATTTGTTTTCCGAAGGTTTTGACTGTCCTGATGTGGAGTTTATACAGATGGCACGTCCTACGCTATCGTTGGCTAAGTATTTGCAGATGGTGGGACGAGGACTGAGGAAGTCGGAGGGTAAGAATACGTGCGTGATGATAGACAACGTGGGACTTTACCGTATGTTCGGGACACTGCTGGAGCGGAACACTGACCTGCGGCTGACGGAGAATGGCATCCTCGCAATAACGGGAAGGAACGGAAAGACACGGTATGTGGACCTGCGGAATGACATGGAATATGCAAGTCGTCCGATGTCTGTATGGTTCGGAAGCGTGAAGATGCTGAAAGTCGGAGACAAGTATTACGACAGGACAAAGCATCCGTACAAGGCGGGATTCAGCGGCAAAAGGCACTGTATAAAGGACAGGGGATTCTATGTGGACATATTCATGAATAACGATGCTGAATGGCGACGTATGCTGGAGGGCATAGGAAAGCCCAACATTCTGCACACCGCCTGCATACTTGCCAATGACGACACAGACAGGTATATTGTAAGCTCAACGCTGGAGGACGGAACAATGAACATAAAGCTGAGAAAGTAACACGATGGGGAAAAATCGTAAAAGGACGGCAGGACTCACACTCCTGACCGTCCTTTTACATATAAAAAAAGTTAACGTTATTATATTTTGTACATTTAATCGATTTTTTGCAGTAATTTTGCTTTCCATTATGAAAGAAGCAGAAAATTATATACTTGGCAAAGACTGTGCCCTTGTACTTGAAGGCGGAGGAATGCGCGGTGTATTCACCAGCGGGGTGCTTGACGCATTCATGAAACACAAGCTGTGGTTTCCCTATTGCGTATCGGTATCGGCAGGCGCATGCAACGGGCTGTCGTATGCCAGCCGTCAGGCACGCCGTGCCAGAGTGTCGAACATTGACATGCTTGCAAAATATAAATATATAGGTATTGACCATCTGATAAAACAGGGAACGATCTTTGACTCTTTTCTGCTCTACGACCTGTTTCCAAACAAGATTATCCCCTACGACTACGACACCTATTATAATAATAAGATGACGTTTGAGATGGTGACCACCAACTGCACAACAGGCCGTGCCGAATATCTGAGTGAGCACAGCGGTGACAACAACCGGCTGCTGCGCATCTGCCAGGCAAGCAGTTCGCTGCCATACGTAAGCAAGATTGTGACCGTCGACGGCAAGCCGATGCTCGACGGAGGTATTGTGGACAGCATACCCGTGAGGCATGCGCTGGACATGGGATATAAGAAATGTGTGGTGGTGATGACACGCAACATGGGTTACCGCAAGACTTCCAAGGACCGTAAGGTGCCACGGTTCATTTATCAGCAGTACCCAAGACTAAGGGTTGCACTGAGCCGCAGGCTTGAAGAGTACAACAAACAGCTGGAGGATGTGGAGCAACTGGAAAAAGACGGCACAGTGATGTGCATACGCCCGGAACGCCCGTTGGAGGTGGACCGTATAGAAAAGAACACGCGCAAGCTGGAACGGCTCTATGAGGAGGGCTTTGCGCTTGGCGAGCGCTTCTGCAAGAGCGTCATTCCCTCGGGTCTGCCCCCCACATCATCTTCTTCCGGAGAGTATTAAAATAGTTTTCGCTGAAGCGCTTCACAACATGGATATTGTATGATGCACGGCGCAGAAAAACCTTGCTGCCGTCGGTCACCTTCTCGCTGTTGCCGTCCACAGCCAGCAGAAAGTTGTGGTTGCGGCTCTCTACCTGCAACGTCACCTCGTCCTTGTCGGAAAGCACTATAGGGCGGACATTCAGACTGTGCGGCGCAACGGCAGTAAGTGCAAACACATTAGTGCCCGGAACTATTATCGGACCGCCATTACTAAGCGAATAGGCTGTGGAACCCGTGGGAGTGCTCATAATCACACCATCTGCCTGATAGGTGATGAGATAATCACCATTCACCGAGGCATGAATGCTTATCATCGATGCATTGTCGCGCTTGAGCACAGCCACATCGTTGAGAGCATAGCGACGGAATGCCTGATTCTCATTCTCCACACTCACCTCTATCACCTCACGGTCGTAAATCTTATAGTCACCGGCATAGAGCGAGCTTAGACAATAGTCAATCTCCGACGGCACCACATCGGCAAGAAAACCAAGCCGTCCGATATTTACTCCAACAATAGGGATGTTCTTCTCCCCCACTCTCGCAGCCGATTTGAGAAACGTGCCGTCGCCGCCCATAGAAATTACGAATTCGGCATCGAAGTCATTACCCTCAAACACTCTATCCACTTTGATGTCAAGATGCAGGGTGTCTACAAGAAAGCGGTAAAACTCGCCATCGATGCTTACTTCGGCACCATATTTGGAAAGACATGACAACATGTCACATATTGACGCCGACTTCTTGGGCTGATAGACATTGCCGAAGATGGCAAAACGTAATTTTGGTTGCGACATACGAAAAATTGTTGTTTTTAATACTTTTTACCTATTTATTTAATGGTGTTTACCAAAAATATTGTACTTTTGCACACAAGATACACCTTGTTATGCTGAACGAGGTACGAATTTTGCTACTGCAAAGTTAGCAAATATTTACGGATTATGCACCATAATGGTGCGGAAATGAATGGCGTTTTACGAAAAAATAACAAAAAGATGACAAAACTGAGTGTAAACATAAACAAGATTGCCACCATACGCAATGCCCGTGGAGCCAACAACCCCAACGTGCTGCAGGCGGCAATTGACTGCGAGATGTTCGGAGCGCAAGGCATAACTGTGCATCCGCGTCCCGACGAGCGGCACATACGTTATCAGGACGTGCGCGACATACGCCCTAACATCACCACAGAGCTGAACATCGAGGGCAATCCCATA
>JAGAPI010000293.1 GCA_017623335.1 Prevotella sp. | reverse complement strand
GTACATCCACGCCGATGCAGCGCGCCAGCTTACGGTCGAAGAAGATATCACTCGACAGGCTGTCCCAGTTGCCGTCGAAGGCAAGACCGATAAGCTCACCCTTGCCGTTGAAGATAGGACTGCCGCTGTTGCCGCCGGTAATGTCGTTGTTGGTGAGGAAACAGAGCTGCATCTCGCCGGTGTTTTTGTCGGTGTACTTGCCGAAATCCTTGGCTGAAAGCAGGTCGTGCATCACAGGCTCTGCAAAATAATCTACAACCTTGTCGCCCTGCTTCATCTTGTTCACCATACTCTGTGCTGTGGTGTAATAGCCCGAAGGCTTGCCGCCAAGACTGTAGCCACCCACCTGACCGTAGCTGAGGCGCATGGTGAAGTTGGCATCGCTGTAGTGAGGCAGATCCTGCTCCATGCGTATCTTTGCATCGCAGAGATAGCGCTCCTGCAGGTCTATATCGTCGCTGTTCTTTACGAAGGCAGCCCTGAGCTCGCCCATTATCTCGGTGAGGTCGAGTCCCATCTGTACACCGGGGTCTTTCCTGAAGCTCTTCTTGTTGATGAATATCTTCGCTCCGTGCTTCATCAGGATACTCTTGCTCCACACATAGTCAACATAGCGCTGATAGTCGCCGCCAAACTTAGCATCGATGGTATTGTAGAACGCAGGCAGATATTTTTCAGCCACCTTGTCGCGATAGTTCCTAAGCAACACGGCAAGCACTTCCTTGTCGGTTGCGTCGTCGTATGTCTCGCTGTTGTCATCGAATACAACATACTGCTTTGCAGGCTTGTTCTCAGGTCCTTTTACAGTCATGCCGTTATGAACTCTCATGGCGCGGGTGGTAAGCTCATTGGTGCGCATGAATGTCTCGCGGAAATTCATGAATGAGCGCACGGCGTCAAGACGTTCGGCATAGAGACGCTCCATGAGGTTGAAGTCGAGCTTGCCTTTGAGATAGCCAGTGGAATCTTGATAGTGGCGGATGCGCTTCTCAAACTCAGCCTTTTCCTTTATCAGTCCCACACTGTCTATACACTTGTTCATGCCTATGGAATTCTTCCAGTAGTTGGCACTCTGCGCATACTTAGAATCGTACTTGATACGCACAGCCTCGTTGGCACGCATGTGCTTTATCATCACTTCCTGCTTCACTCCGCGTACCTGAGCCATCGGAGCATTCTGGGCATCGCGGCGCTCGCGTATGCCATAAGAAGAAAGGTAGCGGCTGGTGCTGCCCGGATAGCCCATGGTCATGGCATAGCTGTCCTCCTGATAACCGTCGAGCGACACAGGCGCCCAGAACTCAGGATGATAGGGCACGTTGTCCTTGCTGTAGGCAGCAGGACCGTTGGTCTTCGGGTCGGCATAGATGCGGAACACAGAGAAGTCACATGTCTGGCGCGGCCACATCCAGTTGTCAGTCTCTCCGCCAAACTTACCCATTGATTTAGGTATTGTGAACACAAGGCGCAGGTCGGTGAAGTCGCGGTAGGTGGTGGCGAAGAACTTGTTGCCTTCGTAAAAAGGCTTCAGCTCAAGGCGCAGCGTGGAGTCCTTTGCCTTCACCTGCTTGCTCATCACATTCTCGATGGAATCGAGGAAAGCCTCCTGGTCTTTCATCGGCAACTTGTAGAGTCCCATGCTGTCAAGCTTTGCCGTAACATCCTCCTGACTAATCATAAACGACACGAACATATTTTCATTTGGCAGCTCCTCAGCATAGCTCTTGGCATAGAAGCCGTTGAGCATGTAGTCGTGCTCCACGGTGGAATGGCTGCGGATAGCTTCGAAACCGCAGTGGTGATTGGTAAACACCAGTCCGTCTGCCGAAACCACCACTCCCGAGCAATAGCCCGAGAAGTTCACAACTGCATTCTTGATTGCGTTTGGTGCAGAGTAGATGCCGCTATACGGCACAGTGAATCCTTCTGCCTGCATCTGTCCGTAGACAGCCTG
>JAGAPI010000292.1 GCA_017623335.1 Prevotella sp. | reverse complement strand
TACGCTAAGTGCCGTCACCAGTGGAGTGAAGGATGTTCGCGAGGTGATAGAGAAAGCTGAGAAGGGAAAGTTCTTTAGCGAGGCATCGCCGATTTTGTTTATCGATGAGATTCACCGTTTCAGCAAATCGCAGCAGGACTCACTCCTTGGGGCTGTGGAAAACGGTATTGTGACGCTAATTGGTGCCACCACCGAGAATCCTTCGTTCGAGATTATCCGCCCGTTGTTGTCGCGTTGTCAGCTGTATGTGTTGAAAAGTCTTGAACGCGCTGATCTTGAACAGCTGCTGCAAAAGGCAATAACCGGCGACTCTGTGTTGTCAGAGCGCAACATCGAGATAAAGGAGAGCGGTGCCATGATTAGATACAGCGGCGGTGATGCACGCAAGCTGCTCAATATTCTTGAGGTTACAGTCAATTCGTTTGCTCAGGATGAGCCAGTGGTTATCACCGATGCGCTGGTGGAGAGCCGTCTGCAGCAGAATCCGCTTGCCTACGACAAGGACGGCGAGATGCACTACGATATTATCTCGGCTTTTATCAAAAGCATACGCGGCAGCGACCCCGATGCGGCGCTATATTGGATGGCACGTATGATTGAGGGGGGCGAGGACCCGCAGTTTATTGCGCGCCGCCTGGTGATAAGCGCTGCCGAGGACATAGGGCTTGCAAATCCCAATGCTCTGCTGCTTGCCAACGCCGCATTCGATGCAGTGATGAAGATAGGATGGCCTGAGGGCAGAATACCGCTTGCCGAGGCTGCGGTTTATCTTGCCACAAGTCCCAAGAGCAATTCGGCATACAATGGCATCAACTCTGCCCTTGAGATTGTGCGTCGCAGCGGTAATCAGCCTGTGCCGCTCCACTTGCGCAACGCTCCCACAGAACTGATGGCAGACCTGCATTATGGCGATGGATATAAATATCCTCACGACTTTCCCGGCAATTTCACTCCTCAGCAGTATATGCCCAAGGCTCTGCGCAATGAGCGTCTGTGGCACGGACAGCACAATCCGGCTGAAGAGAAACTTATTCAACGCATGAGGGACTGTTGGGGAGAGAGGTTTGAAGAAACTAACAGCTCAGCCCAATAGAAAGACGGCGCATATTCCCCCAAAATGGGTATAAAATACCATAGCCATACAAAAGAGCTACAACAGGTTTAAATAAATTTCTAAATCGGCGATTTAGCAGCGCCAATCGCCGAATTAGAACTCTGAATCGGCGATTGGCAAGTCTGAATGTATCGTTTGCATTTCTAAACGATACATTCCCGTTTCCAAACGATACGTTCCTGTTCACAAACTACATATACTCCCGAAACACCTCGTTGTACGCCTCTGCTTTTTTCTCGGTCTTCATGGGGTAGGCGCGTGATGAACTCGGCATACGGTAAATACGCATTTTACGGTTATCAAGCCAAAATTCGGAATATTCGCCCACTTTGGGCTCTCTTATTGAATAATGTTCGCAAAACAGCGATGTGGCAAGCTGCCCGGCAGTTATCACGGCCTTGCATTGCGGCAGTTTTCTCAGCATAGCATCCAGGTCAGTGCGTTCCACCACTTCCAGGTCTTTGTCTGATGCCGTGTTTTTTGTGCGGCAAATCTTGGTGCAGGTGTCATATAATGCTATTCCGCGCTCATTAAGAAAACTGATTATGTCATCGAGCCTATAGGTCTTTGCATCGGCATTCACAAAATATTGTTTGTCATTGAAAAAGCATATACCCATTATTCGCCACATATCGTTGGTGAAGTTTGGGTAATAAAACTCCATGCACCAGCGTTTCGGGGCAGGTGGAAAGGTGCCGAGCATCAGTAGTTTTGCATTCTCAGGCAGAAACGGCGTAAATGGATGGCTCTCAATCTGGTTCATATCTTCTTTTGTCATGTCGTCGCTTTTATGTCATGTATTTTTTATTCATTTATTGCTCCGCAGTGAGGACAGCGTCCCTTGCTGTGCATTTCCTTGCCGCAGCGTCCGCAGCGGTAGGGAGTGGCACTGAAGTTGAAGTATTTCCAAAGGGAAAAAACGGTGTAGGCTGCAAGCAGCGGATAGCCTATATAATATAAGGTAGTG
>JAGAPI010000291.1 GCA_017623335.1 Prevotella sp. | reverse complement strand
GGTGTTGCCGTCGCGGTTTGGGCTTCCGTTTACAAATAGAATCTTTTCCATTTTCTCTTCTTTATTCGTTGTAGTAGTTTGTTTTTCGTTTGCACTCTTGCAGTTGGCTCCCAACTGTATAAAAAGCGCGGCGGCAATAAGCATAGCCGCTTTTCTGATAGTGTTTCCTAATTTCATAACTCGTTGTTTTTGTGATTATTTATTAATTATCTTTTTCCCGTTTATGATGTTCACTCCTCGCTGCGGCTTTTGGCGCTTCACTCCGTTTATGGAGTATATGCCTTTTGCCTTGCCGCCTTTGGCTTTTGGGGCAGATATGCCGGAGGTTTCCGTCTGGCGTTCCCAGAAACTTACGGCATCGTCTATCCAACCTTCAGCCACGGTGCCTGTGCCGAGTCCGAAGCCGTGGGGCAGTTCGCTGTAGGCATGAAACTCTGTCGGTATGCCGAGGGCAGACAGACTCTCAAGACGCTGCTGCATCGTGCGCCAATAGGCTATGCCGTCGCTTGTGCCCACGCATACGTAGGTGGGAGCATCGTAGCGGTTGGCATCGGAATATCCTGTGTATTGCATCACCACCGCCGATGCCTGCGGAATGTCGCTGCGCCCTGTAAGCTGTCTGAGATAACTGTCGTTACCGAGAGTTGCAGCCATTCGCGCACCGGCACTGCCGCCCCAAAGCGAATAACCCTCTTCAGCCACTCCCAGACGCTCGGCATTGTCGTGAATAAACTCGATTGCCTGTGCAAGGTCCTCGTAGGCATCGTCGGGACGGTAAATCAGCGCAAAGGCGTTATATCCTTTTTTTGACAGCTCCAGTGCGTGAGGAAAGCTGTCGTGCATGGCACCTACATATGCGAAAGCTCCGCCAGCGTTGCAAATGGCAAAGGGAGCGCCCTCCCGTCCCTTGAAAAAGAACAGTCCCGTGTTGCGCTTGTCGGCATCGGCACGCTTCTCGTCCTCGCTGTAGATGTCGAAGAAGATTGTCTCGCCATCCACGGCACGGCTTTTCAGGTTGTTCACAATCTCCACCGTCATGTCGGGATCTATATAATTATAATATGTAAGGCGTAGCTGTTCTAAGGTGTTGCCGCTCCAGTAGCCTGCCTGCACGGGAAATATCAGCCGTCCGCAGTCGCCGAATGCCGGGTCGGCAATAACGTCTGAGATGAGACTTGTGCGTGAGTAAAAACTGTTGCCCGTGTCCATGCTGCCGATTTCGTTCTGCTGACCGTCAGTGTTGTCGCTACACGACAACAGGAGCGCAGCCAAAGTAATCAATAGCATATTCGTCATTCGTTTCTTTAATATTATGTTGTTTACGATTGGATTTTTCTCTCTTGTTTGCCAATCACTTTAGAGCCTCCAAACACCTCGCTCATCGGCATCTCTGTCAGTGCATCGTCAATCCGTCTCACCTCATCGGCTGTCATGGATATTTCTGCCGCTCCCATATTCTCACGGAGCCTTGACACATGACGGGTTCCGGGAATTGGCACAATATAAGGCTTCTTGCCCATCATCCACGCCAGGGAAATCTGTGCAGGGGTGGCATGATAGTGTGCCGCAAGATTGTTCACCAAAGACATGAGCTGCTCATTTTGCGCAAAACTTTCTTTTTTGAATTGCGGCATTGAGGCACGGTAATCGGTCTTTGCATCGAAATGATTGTCAATAGAGTAATTGTCGGAGAGCAGTCCGTTGGCGAGCGGCGAGAAAGCCATGAAGCCTATGCCGAGCTCTTCGAGAACGGGAAACAGACTTTCGTGCCAGCGTGCCATCATGGAATAGCGGTTCTGTATGACAGTCAGCGGACATACTGCATGTGCCCTGCGGATATAGTCTTCATCAGCTTCCGACACTCCCCAGTACAGAATCTTTCCCTCACGGATTAGCGTCTGCATCACCTCTGCCACTTCCTCGGGAGCGACTTTGGGGTCGGGGCGGTGCTGGAAATATATGTCTATGTGGTCGGTCTGCAGGCGGTGCAGCGAGCCGTCAACAGACTCTCTTATCACAGCAGGACTGCTGTCGGTGACTATGGCGTGAGAGTCTGCCTGGATGTTGGATATACCGAACTTCGTTGAGATTACCACTTTGTCACGAAATGGCTTTAGTGCATTTCCAAGAATCTCCTCATTGTCGTGCGGATTGTCAGGTGTACCGTATGATTCAGCCGTGTCAAACAGGGTATATCCCATCTCAACGGCTTCTGCAAGCAGATGCTCCATTTCCTTGTGGTCGCGTGCCGCACCGTATGCGTGGCTCATACCCATACAGCCCAGTCCCACCGCAGACACTTCTGGTCCACTGCTTCCCAATCTTCTTTTCTTCATCATTTCCATCATTTCAGTTTGCTCCGTAACTCTTTTGCCTCGCTCTTGCTGGTTGCCATGCCCTCGTAGGTGAAACCGTACATTCTCGCAAAGCGGCTCATGCTGTATTCGCCGTCGTCAATCATCATCTTGGTGGGAGCGGCTCCCTGATAGAGGAAGAAGAAACGCTTGCCGCTGAAGGTGTTCTCGGGCAGATAGCCATAGAAGCGTTCCATCAGTGTGCGCACCGAGGCGCAGATGTTGTGCCAGTACACTGGCGAGCCCATCACCACGATGTCAGCCTCCTTCATCTTTTCAATCACCTTGTCGAGCTGGTCGCCCTCAAGCGTCTGTCCGTAGAAGTTCAGCCGATAGTCGTTGAGGTTGAGAATTTCATACTGTCTGCCTTCGAGCAGCACCTTTGCCAGTGCGGCGGTGTTGCCGTCGCGGTTTGGGCTTCCGTTTACAAATAGAATCTTTTCCATTTTCTCTTCTTTATTCGTTGTAGTAGTTTGTTTTTCGTTTGCACTCTTGCAGTTGGCTCCCAACTGTACAAATAGCGCGGCGGCAATAAGCATAGCCGCTTTCCTGATAGTGTTTCCAAATTTCATAACTCGTTGTTTTTTATTGAGCACTTCACTTTATTTCCATCCCATGAACATCCGCGCAGCCTCTGCCGAATGATGGTCGAAGAACAGGCTGCGGGCTGTGTCGAGCGCGGCTATCTGTTGCATCTCATCCTCGGTGAGCGTGAAGTCGAAAATGTCGATGTTCTCCTTCATCCGCTCCACGTGGGTCGACTTGGGAATGATTATCACGTCGCGCTGCAGCAGCCAGCGCAGCGCCACCTGTGCAGTGGTCTTGCCGTGATGCGAGGCAATGTCGGCGAGAGTTTCGTTGTGGAAGAAGTTGTTGCGCCCCTCGGCAAGCGGTCCCCACGACATCATCCTCGTGCCGTATTCCCGCATCACCTTCTGAGCCTCCTTCTGCTGGCAGAACACATGGGTCTCCACCTGATTCACCGTCGGAACCACGTCCATGTTTTCGGCAAGGTCGATGAAGTGGTCGGGATAGAAGTTCGACACTCCGATGGCTCTCACCTTTCCCTCCCTGTAGGCATCCTGCAGGGCGCGGTATGCGCCGTAGCGGTCGCAGAACGGCTGGTGGAGCAGCATCAGGTCGATGTAGTCGGTGCGCAGGCGGCGCAGGCTCTCCTCAATCGACGCCTTTGCCTTGTCGTAGCCGTAGTTTGAAATCCACACCTTGCTCACGAGGAAAATCTCGTCGCGCTTCACGCCGCTGTCTGCCACGGCGCGTCCCACTCCCTCCTCGTTGTGGTAGGCCTGTGCCGTGTCGATCATTCTGTAACCTGCGCTCAATGCCTCTGCCACGTGACGCTCGCAGGCATCGGGCGCTATCTGATACACTCCATATCCCATTTGCGGCATCTCAATGCCGTTGTTCAGTTTTACGCT
>JAGAPI010000044.1 GCA_017623335.1 Prevotella sp. | reverse complement strand
TTTCGGTATGTTGTAGTGGTAATATATCGGACTGTTTTCATCGTTCCAGTGCCTGGTCTGTTCTCCGTCGTAAAATTCAAACAGCCCGGCCTGTGTGCCTGCCACCACATGACGCAGGTCACGCGGGTCTACATCGACTGACATTACATCCTGATAGCGAATGCCGAGCTTGTCGGCTATGCCCTCATTGCTGAATGTGGTCCATGTATCGTTTTCAATGTCAAATATCTGTATTGATGCTTCCTGTCGGAAATCCCATCCTATGCCGTTGCACGAATACAGTTTGTTGTCGTGTATTTTTAGAAATCCGAAATAGTTGTATTTCGGTCCGCCTGGGGTTATGTCCTGCGCAATGATGGTCTTCGCGTTACCGTCGTCCAGTTTATACCCCTGCAGCTTCCCGTCCTTTTGGTTGCTCCAGTAACATTTATTTGTGTTGTCGTAGGCAATATATTCCGTATATCCGTTGGCGTTGCTTATGGTTATGTCATTGGCATCGTTGAACGAAACAGTTGCCGATGTAATCTTCCAGTTATTTCTGTCGGGCAGATTGTCAGATGTATTGCCGGCATACACTCCGTTGGATGTTTTGGCATATATCATGTTGCCGTCTATTGCGCAGTCGGTCACTTTCATTCCCAGATTGTAGGTGTCGCTTATCTCTGCATCCTTTACGTTTATCTTCAAGATGCCGAATCCTGTGCAGAGATAAGCATGGTTGCCGCTGATGGTGATGTTGTAAACGGTCTTGTCGTCGGTCATTGACTTGTTGTAGTAATCGTTTATGTTTGTCACTTCGCCATTGTTGCCGAGCAGGTCTATGTTTTGGTTGTTGTAAATGATTACAAGCCTTTTTGAACTGTTGCACCATGCTATGTGTGCTATGCCTGTGTCGTTAAGCGGATACACCTTATTATATATAGTTACATTCTGGTCGTTTACATTGTATGAGAACAACGAACCGCTGCTCAATACATATATGGTGTTTCCTGCTGGCTCAATGTCGGTTATGTCACCGTAAGCCATATAGGCAGTCCATTCGCCAATGGCTGCCTTTGCCATTGTGAACGACATGCAAAGCAGTATTATAACAGTGGTCGCAATTCTTCTCATTTCAGTAAGTATTCAGCAAGTTTTTTTACAGCCATGGCACGGTGGCTGATTTTGTTTTTCACATCATTGCCGAGCTCGGCAAACGATTTGTCGTAGCCGTCTGGCATGAATATCGGATCATAGCCGAATCCCTCGTCGCCGTGCTTCTCGGTGAGGATAGTACCGTCAACCTTTCCTATAAAATATCGGATATCTACCGTGTATTCTGTCTTCTCCTCTATCATGGTGATGACAGTGCTGAAGTGTGCCTTGCGGTTGTCGCAGCCTTCAAGGTTCTTAAGCAGCAGACGCATGTTAGCCTCGCTGTCGTGACCGTCGCCGCCGGCATACCGTGCAGTGTGTACTCCCGGCTCACCGTCGAGGGCATCAACCATCAGTCCCGTGTCGTCGGCAATCACCGCATAAGGGTGCGGATAGTCCTGGTTGTCGAGATATTGTGCCACATACCCAGCCTTGAGGTGGGAGTTTTCCATGAGCGTCTCCCCTGTTTCCTCAATGTCGGCATCCAGATTGATGTCCTTCAGCGACAGCACCTCTATCTTTTCGCCAAGTATTGCGCGTATTTCGCTGAGCTTGTGCTCATTGTTTGTTGCTACTATCAGTTTCATCTTTCTTTTTCACTTTTATTTTTATTGTGTCAAATCCCTCGCCGTAGACACCGATTACACGGCTTTGGCTAACAAAGGCATCGGGGTCGATCATCTTGATGAGTCGGAACACCGTCACGCTATTGCGCTTGCGGGTGAGCGTGCAGAGCACCTTCACCTCCTTGCCCGTGTACCAGCCGTGTCCGTCGAGAATGGTCACGCCTGTGTCCACTGTCCGCGCCACGGCATCGGCTATCTCCTGATATTTCTTTGAGAAAATCATAAACTGCACCGATTCGCGGCGGGCATTCATGATATAGTCCAGTGATACGGTCTCGATGACTATGGTGCAGAGACCGAATACAATCTTCGAGAAGTCATCGAAGATGAAGTAGCTTGAACTCACAATGCAGATGTCCACCATCTGTATCACGGTGCCAAGCGACATGTCGCGGTATTTGTTTACACTGGCTGCGATGATGTCCACGCCACCTGTGCTTCCGTTGTGCAGGAACACTATGGCAAGACCGGCTCCATTGATAAAACTGCCAATGATTACCGCCATGAACTCGTTGCCTTCACCAAGCGACTTTATCAGATTGCCGTCGGCGGTGTGGGGCGCTATCTCCTGTGCCGCCCACAGAAAGAACGACAGCACCACAGTGGCGTAAATAGTTTTGATAAGGAATTTGAAGCCAAGGATTTTCAGGGCACCTATAAGCAGAATTACGTTCACAGCGAAAAAGGTGTCCTCAATAGGCAGCCGGACTGCATAATAGAACAGCGAGGCAAGACCGGCAAGTCCGCCAGTAACAATTTCGTAGGGCAAAAGGAATGCCGTGTACGAGAATGCGATCAACGAGAGTGCAAGGGTTATATAAAAATAATCCTTGACCTCGTTGCGCAATATTTGGCTGTCTATACTTTTCATTTACATACAATGTTAATGAGCCTGCCTTTCACCACGATGACCTTCATCACCTTCTTGCCGTCGATATATTTCTGCGACCTTTCGTCGGCAAGCACGGTCTGCTCAATAGTGGCATTGTCGGCATCGGCAGGGAATTCCATGTCGAAGCGTGTCTTGCCGTTGAACGACACACCGAGTCTCACGCTGCTTTCCACCAAATATTCCTCATTATGCTTGGGCCACTGTGCATCGCAAACGGTGTTCCCGTTGCCGAGCGCATGCCACAGTTCCTCAGCAATGTGTGGGGCAAACGGTGCCATGAGCACCACAATCTGACCGAGCAGTTCCTTGTTGCGGCATTTCAGCTGCTGAAGCTCACCCACGCAGATCATGAATGCCGAGATGCTGGTGTTGTATGAGAAGTTCTCAATGTCCTGTGTCACCTTCTTTATCAGCTTATGCACGCTCTTGAACTGCTCCTTTGTCGCCGCCTCGTCGTTGGGCAGCCACTCTCCGTCACGGCTGTAGAACAGGCTCCAGAATTTCTTGAGGAAACGGTGGCAGCCGTCAATGCCGTTGGTGTCCCAAGGCTTCGACTGCTCCACGGGACCGAGGAACATCTCATACAGGCGCAGTGTGTCGGCACCGTATTTCTCAACTATCATGTCGGGATTGACAACGTTGAACATCGACTTCGACATCTTCTCCACTGCCCAGCCGCAGATATATTTGCCGTCCTCAAGCAGGAACTCCGCGTTGTTGTATTCCGGGCGCCACTGTCTGAACGCATCAATGTCGAGCACGTCGCCGCTCACAATGTTCACGTCAACGTGGATTGGAGTCACCTCATACTGATCCTTCAGTCCGAGTGAAACGAATACGGGAGCCTTTGAGTGGTCATCGCTGTTGATGCGGTAAACAAAGTTAGAGCGGCCCTGTATCATTCCCTGGTTCACTAACTTCTGGAATGGCTCTTCCATGGTGCTGTAGCCGATGTCGTGGAGGAACTTGTTCCAGAAACGTGAGTAGATGAGGTGACCCGTGGCGTGCTCGGTGCCGCCCACATACAGGTCAACGTTCTTCCAGTACATGTCGGCATGTTTGCTCACAAGAGCCTCGTTGTTGTGCGGGTCCATGTAGCGTAGATAGTAGGCTGAGCTGCCTGCAAAGCCCGGCATGGTGTTCAACTCCAGCGGGAATACCTTCACGTTGTCTATCAGCTTCTTGTCCACCACCTGATTGTTCTCGGTGTCCCAAGCCCATTTCTCAGCGTGACCCAATGGCGGCTCACCGCTTTCTGTAGGCTTGTACTGGCTCACCTCGGGCAGTTCCAATGGCAGACATTCCTCAGGAATCATATATGGCATGCCGTCCTTGTAGTACACAGGGAACGGCTCACCCCAGTAGCGCTGGCGGCTGAAGATGGCATCGCGCAGGCGGAAGTTCACCTTCACTCTGCCTATCTTGTGTGACTGCACATAAGACTTTGTGGCAGCTATAGCCTCTTTCACGCTCAGTCCGTTGAGTGAGAAGTCAATGTATGGTGTCTTGCCCGGAGCAGGCGAGTTTATCACCGTTCCTTCCTTGGCGTCATAGCTCTCCTCGCTCACGTCGGCACCCTCAATCAGCGGAACTATCGGCAAACCAAAGTGCTTTGCAAAGGCATAGTCGCGACTGTCGTGGGCTGGCACTGCCATGATGGCTCCAGTGCCGTAGCCGGCAAGCACATAGTCGCTCACCCACACGGGGATTGCCTCACCCGTGAACGGATTGATGGCATAGGCACCTGTAAACACGCCTGTCACCTTGCGGTCTGCAATGCGCTCACGCTCAGTGCGCTTCTTGGTGGCTGCCACATAGTCGTCAACAGCCTGCTTCTGCTCGGCAGTGGTTATTTGACTTACATATTCGCTTTCGGGTGCCAGCACCATGAAGGTCACGCCAAACATTGTGTCGGCACGGGTTGTGAAGATGGTGAACTTCACGTCGCTGTCCTTCACGCTGAACTCCACCTCGGTACCTTCCGAGCGTCCGATCCAGTTGCGTTGTGTCTCCTTCAGCGAGTCGGTCCAGTCTATCTTGTTAAGACCGTCAAGCAGACGCTGTGCGTATGCCGACACTCTCAGACACCACTGTTTCATCTTCTTCTGTACCACGGGATAGCCGCCGCGCTCACTCACGCCGTCCACAACCTCGTCATTGGCAAGCACTGTGCCAAGTCCGGCACACCAGTTCACCATTGTCTCGCCGAGGTAGGCTATACGGTAGTTCATCAGAACCTCCTGCTTCTCCTTCTCACTCATCTTATACCATTGCTCGGCGGTGAAGTGCAGCTCCTCGCCCATAGCCACGTTCAGGTTGTTGGTGCCCTCATGCTCAAAATGCTCTATGAGCTTTTCTATGGGCAGTGCCTTTGAGCAGTTGATGCAGTAGAACGAGTTGAACATCTTCTGGAAAGCCCACTGTGTCCAGTGGTAATATCCAGGGTCGCAGGTGCGCACCTCGCGGTCCCAGTCAAACGAGAAGCCAATCTTGTCAAGCTGCTCGCGGTAGCGTGCAATGTTAGCCTCGGTGGTCTTTGCCGGATGCTGACCGGTCTGTATTGCGTATTGCTCCGCTGGCAGTCCGTAGGCATCGTAGCCCATGGGGTTGAGCACGTTGAAGCCCTGCAGCCGCTTGTACCTTGCGTAGATGTCGCTGGCTATGTAGCCAAGCGGGTGTCCCACATGCAGACCTGCGCCTGACGGATAGGGGAACATGTTTAGCACATAGAATTTCTCTCTGTTCTTGTCTTCGGCAACCTTATAGGTCTTGTCGTCGACCCATTTCTGCTGCCATTTCTTCTCGATTTCTCTAAAGTTGTATTCCATATCTTGATTTTGTTTTTTGCATATTTTTGCCAATAACAAGGCTTTTAGCGTACAAAATTACACATTATTTATAATATAACCAAATTTATGGGTGTTTTTTTGTCGTGAGAGAATGATATTCACTTAACAATTAAAGCCCGCACCGGTGATTGGTGCGGGCTTCTTGGGTAATCAGGGAATACCGTTATTCTGCAATCTCTCCCTTCCAGAGACCGTGCAGGTTGCAGTATTCGCGGGCGCTGACTTCCTTTTCGTCGGTGAGGAATGTTGCCTCGGGCTTGTCGCCGGGCTTCAACTCACGTCTCAACACCGATGTTGGCGTCAGCAGCTCTATCCACTGAATGTAGTGCTCTTCGAGCATAGGATGCTCCACGCTTCCCACCTTCACACGGTAGCCGCCTTCAATTTTCTCTACTACAGGCACATGCTTCTCCTGTGCCGCATCTGTTGTGTTCTCATTGAGCAGAATCATCGGTTTGCCGCAGCATACCAGCTGACCGGCTCCTGCATTCACCACTTCAACCACATTGCCGCAAATAGGGCAGCGGTAGATTTCTCTTAGTTTTCTCATAATTACTCCATTCTTTAATTATTGAGCGCAACAGGATGCGCCCATGGTTAATAATGCCTTTCTTTTGCTGGTGCAAAGATAGTGGAAAATATTTCTGTCACCAAGCTTTTTATGCTATATTTTTGTATGTTAACCAAATTTCAAACGGCACTAGGCTTCAAAGGTACTAAAAATTATTGTGACTAAGAGCACGTTGACAGGTCTTTTTGCAGTTGTGGCATTGATTTTCCATTTTATAAGGATAATTCTCGCTCTTTTCGGGAAAATAATTTAAGTTTTTTATTTTACCGGCTTATAATTCGAGATTTTTATGTAAATTTGCAGAAAATTTGCTGCATCTCAGCATAACATTCAAGCAAGCTTGATGATTCCGCATTCGATTTGCAAAATCTTTGCACTGTTTTATGGACACACTAAAGGAAAAAACCGCAAAAGGACTGTTTTGGGGAGCCGTAAACAACGGCACCATGCAGATTCTCAACATACTTATAGGCATTGTGCTCGGCCGGCTGCTGTCGCCGGGCGAATACGGACTGGTGGGGATGCTTACAATCTTCACCATGATTGCCGGCAACCTGCAGAGCTGCGGATTCACGCAGGCGCTCGTCAACATCAAGTCGCCCACGGCGCGCGACTACAACTCGGTGTTCTGGTTCAACATCATGATGAGCGTCACGCTGTATGTCATCTTGTTTCTGTGCGCTCCGCTCATAGCCATGTACTACCGCCGTCCCGAGCTTGTTCCGCTGTCGCGGCTGGTGTTTCTGGCGTTCCTCATATCGTCGTTTGGCATCGCCCACAACGCCTATATGTTTAAGAACATGATGAACAGGGAGCAGGCAATCGTGGGCTTCTTCTCCCTTGTCATTTCCGGCGCAACGGGCATCGCCCTTGCCTACAGCGGTTTCAGCTACTGGTCGCTGGCGTGGCAGCAGATTATCTTCATCACCTGCGTCAATATCGGCAGGTATTACTATGTGCCGTGGCGACCTTCGGCGAATATCGACTTCAGCCCCGTGCGCAAGATGTTTGCCTTCAGTTCGAAGATGCTCGTCACCTCAATCATCAACACGGTCAACGTGCACATCCTCACGGTGATTTTCGGCAGGCTCTTCTCCGCCGCCGCCGTTGGCAACTTCACGCAGGCAAACAAGTGGAACGTCACAGCCCACACCTTCGTCTCGGGCACCATCACTCAGGTGGCGCAGCCTGTTCTCGCCTCCATCTCCGAGGATGAGCGCGAGCGGCGGGTGTTCCACAAGATGATGCGGTTCACAGCCTTCCTTTCCTTCCCCTGTATGCTGGGGCTGTCGCTCATTGCCCACGACTTTATCCTCGTTTTGCTGGGTGAACGTTGGGCGCAGTGCGTTCCCCTGATGCAGGTGCTCTGCATCGGCGGAGCCTTCATGCCTCTCTACGCCCTATATCAGAACCTCGCCATCAGCAGCGGCCGCAGCGACATCTACATGTGGTGCAGCATAGCGCAGATAGTGCTTCAGATAGCCGTAATCCTCTGCTTCCACGGTCAGGGAATCATGGGCATGGTCCGCGCCTACACATTATTTAATATAGTGTGGCTCGCAGCGTGGCACATCTTCACCTCGCGGCTCATCCGTCTCCGCGCCGCCGATGTGGTGCTCGATGTCGCCCCCTTTGCCGCCGTCGCCATTCTCACCATGGCTGTAGCCTATTTCTGCTCAATGCACATCGGCGACATGAGACTGCGACTTGTGGCGAGAATCGCCGTCGCCGTCGTGGTGTATGTCGGAGTGATGAAGCTGCTGAGGGTTAGGATTCTCGACGAGTGTATTAATTTCATAATAAGGAAAAAGTAAGAGAAAGTAACTTTGCACAATATATCTCAAAGGGCAAAAACAGAAAATTTTAAAAGCAAAAACAAGAGCTTATGCGTCAATACATTAAAATAATCCGTCCACACCAGTGGATAAAGAACGGTTTTGTGTTTCTCCCGATGTTCTTTGGAGGAAGCCTCACCGACACACACGACCTCATCACAGCCATGCTCACATTCATTGCCTTCTCCTTTACGGCATCGTCGGTGTATTGTTTCAATGACATTGTGGATGTCGACGCCGACCGCCGCCACGATGTGAAGCGCCACCGCCCCATTGCCAGCGGCGCCATAAGCATCGGACGGGCGTATCTGCTCATGGCGGTGATGCTGGTGCTTGCCGTAGCCGCGCTTTCGTTCATTGACGAGGGACAGCAGCACACCGCCGCCGTCATTGCCGCCTACTACGCAATCAACCTTCTCTATTGCAAGATCCTAAAACAGTATGCCATTGTCGACGTGTGTGTCATTGCCGCAGGCTTTGTGCTGCGCATCCTCGCAGGAGGCTTTGCCACTGGCGTGGCAATCAGCCACTGGCTCATACTGATGACCTTCCTGCTCACACTCTTCCTGTCGTTCGCCAAGCGGCGTGACGATGTGCTGCTGCTGAACAAGACGGGCGAGGCGCCGCGCAGAAACACAATACGCTACAACCTCACCTTCATAAATCAGGCAATCACCATCACCGCCTCGGTCACCCTTGTCTGCTATGTCATGTATACCGTAAGCCCCGAGGTCACCGCCCGCTTTAATTCGCAGTACATTTATCTCACCAGCATCTTTGTGGTGCTCGGACTGCTGCGCTACATCCAGATTACCGTGGTCGACGAGAAAAGCGGCGACCCCACCAAGGTGGTGCTTCACGACCGGTTCACCCAAATGATTATCCTTGGCTGGGGACTGGCGTTCCTGTTCATCATCTATCTGTAGAAATTTTGTTCTGCGTCACTTATGGAAGTCGCGGTTACTCACGCTCGACAAAAAAATATTAAAAATTCTTTTTATATTTTGTTTTGTGCTTTCATCTATTCGTAACTTTACAGAAGTTACTCACGCTCGACAAAAAAAATATTAAAAATTCTTTTTATATTTTGTTTTGTGCTCGCTTATTCGTAACTTTGCGCCTTATTATATATATAAAGGTGTAAAAACAAAATAAAAAAGCATAATAAACATGGACATTGAAACAAAGATACTGGAGGCAGTGAAAGCCGCCGTGAAGGCTCTCTACGGAGTGGACGCAGCTGACGGAATGCTCCAGATTCAGAAGACAAAGAAGGAGTTTGAGGGAAGCCTCACGCTCGTGGTGTTCCCCTTGCTTAAGATTTCAAGGAAGAAGCCTGTGGACACGGCGCAGGAGATTGGCGAATATCTTGTTGCTAACTGCAGCGCGGTGGCGGGATTCAACGCCGTGGCGGGATTCCTCAACCTCGTGATTGCCCCGAGCGCATGGATTGGGCTGCTCAACAGCATCAACGCCGACGACAGCTTTGGAATGAAGAAGGCAGGCGAGGATGCTCCATTAGTGATGATTGAGTATTCATCGCCCAACACCAACAAGCCTCTTCACCTCGGTCACGTGCGCAACAACCTGTTGGGATGGTCGCTGGCAAAGATTATGGAGGCAAATGGCAACCGCGTGGTGAAGACCAACATCGTGAACGACCGCGGAATACACATCTGCAAGTCGATGCTGGCGTGGCTTAAGTACGGCAACGGAGAGACTCCTGAGACCAGCGGAAAGAAGGGTGACCACCTGATAGGCGACTACTACGTGGCGTTCGACAAGCACTACCGCGAGGAGGTGGCTCAACTCAAGGCGCAGTACACCGCCGAGGGCATGGACGAGGAGGCTGCCGAGAAGAAGGCAAAGGAGGAGGCTCCGCTGATAAGGGAGGCTCACGACATGCCGGTGAAATGGGAGAACAACGACCCCGAGGTGC
>JAGAPI010000043.1 GCA_017623335.1 Prevotella sp. | reverse complement strand
TACGTGCCTCGCGTCGACCAGTTGGTAAAGGTGGCTCCAGCCATAGTGAGAATGGGATGTTTCGACCGTGTGGAGACCAACGGCGGAGGCTTTGAGCAGGTGAACCTGCTGTTTGGCGAGAATCCCAACAAGGCAGTGCGCCAGTGGACAAAGCCTTTCCACGAGGCTGGCATACAGACGCACATGCTCGACCGCGGTCTCAACGGACTGCGCATGAGCCCAGTGCCTGCCGACGTGCGCAAGCTGTTCTACAAGGTGAAGCATGCTCAGGGAACTGACATCACACGTACTTTCTGCGGACTCAACGACATACGCAACATCGCTCCCTCGATTGGCTATGCCCACGAGGCAGGAATGATCTCACAGTGTGCGCTGTGCATCACTCACTCGCCGATACACACCGTGGAATACTATGTTGACATGGCACGGCAGCTGATAGAGCTTGGCGCCGATGAGATCTGCATCAAGGACATGGCTGGCATAGGCCGTCCCGAGACGCTTGGCAAGATCACCGCGAGCATCAAGGCTATCAAGGATATTCCGATACAGTATCACTCTCACGCTGCCCCGGGCTTCAACATGGCATCGATTCTTGAAGTATGTAAAAACGGATGCGACTATGTTGATGTGGGCATGTCGCCGCTGTCGTGGGGCACAGGTCATGCCGACGTGCTGGCAGTGCAGGCTATGCTGAAGGACGCCGGTTTCAAGGTGAAGGACATCAACATGGAGGCTTACATGGAGGTGCGCTCAATGATACAGGAGTTTATGGACGATTTCCTCGGACTCTACTGCAACCCGCTCAACCGCATGAACAACTCGCTGCTCATCGCGCCGGGACTGCCCGGCGGAATGATGGGAAGTCTCATGGCAGACCTTGAGACCAACCTCAACTCGCTCAACAAGTGGAAGGTGAAGCACAGACAGCCTGAACTGAGCGAGGACCAGCTGCTGATAAAGCTCTTCAACGAGGTTGCCTATGTATGGCCCAAGGTTGGCTATCCCTGTCTGGTGACACCGTTCAGCCAGTATGTGAAGAACCTTGCGCTGATGAACGTCATACAGATGGAGAAGGGCAAGGAGCGCTGGAGCATGATTGCCGACGATATCTGGGACATGATACTTGGCAAGGCTGGCAAGCTGCCGGGCGAGGTGGCTCCCGAGCTGAAGGAGAAGGCAAAGGCAGAGGGCAAGGTGTTCCTCACCAACTCGCCGCAGGAGAACTATCCCGACCAGCTTGACCATTTCCGCGAGCTGATGCAGGAGAAGGGATGGGCGACAGGCGAGGACGACGAGGACCTGTTTGAATATGCCATGCACCCTGCACAGTATGAGGCATTCCGCAGCGGAAAGGCAAAGGCTGACTTCCTTGCCGACGTGGAGAAGCGCCGCAACGCAAAGGCTGCGCCTAAAGCTGGGGAACAACAGCCAACGGAGTTGACTGTGACTGTGGATGGAAAGCAGTATAGCGTGAAGGTGGCTTACGGCGATGAGGCTGCCCAATCAGCCCCATTGGTACCATCAGGCTTATCAGCCCCAGCCGGCGAGGGCGAGGACGTAACCGCTCCTCTCGAAGGAAAATTCTACCGTGTGAAGAACTCGCAGGAGACTCCCAAGAACGTTGGCGACAAGGTGAAAAAGGGCGATGTGCTGTTCTACATCGAGGCTATGAAAACCTACAACGCAATACTCGCTGACTTCGACGGCACCATCACTGCCTTCAATTTTGCGGCAGGCGACAGCGTGGAGGAGGACGACGTGGTGATGAAGATAGCAAAGGCGTAAAACCATCGTAAAGAAAGGAAACAAACCATGGTAGAAATATTATATAAGGTTTACGAGATGACGGCGCTGAGCAACATCATTGCCGACCCGTCGTTTCTCATAATGTATATCCTGGCGTTTGTGCTGCTTTATCTCGGCATTGCCAAGCACTATGAGCCGCTGCTGCTCATTCCCATTGCCTTCGGAGTGTTGCTCGCCAACTTTCCAGGCGGCGAGATGGGAGTGATACAGGCTGGCAGCGACGGAATGGTGACAGCCGCCGACGGCACCACCTATAATATATGGGAGATGCCGCTTCACGAGATTGCCCACAAGTTTGGAATCATGAACTTTATCTACTACATGCTGATAAAGAGCGGATTCCTGCCGCCTATAATCTTCATGGGTGTGGGCGCGCTCACCGACTTCGGTCCCATGCTGCGCAACCTGCGTCTGTCGATCTTCGGAGCGGCGGCACAGTTTGGCATCTTCGCCGTGATACTCATTGCCGTTGGCTCGGGTGCATTCACAATGAAGGAAGCTGCGTCGCTCGGCATCATCGGCGGCGCCGACGGTCCCACCGCCATCTTCACCACCATCAAGCTGGCACCCCACCTGCTTGGCCCCATAGCCATCGCAGCCTACAGCTATATGGCTCTTGTGCCGGTGATCATCCCGCTGGTGGTGAGGCTCACCTGCTCGAAGAAAGAACTGCTCATCAACATGAAGCAGGAAGAGAAGAAGGGCAAGAAGGTGGTGATAAAAAACATGCGTGTGGCAAAGATTGTATTCCCCATAGCCGTGACCACCATCGTGGCTATACTTGTGCCCACAGCCGTGTCGCTCATCGGTATGCTCATGTTCGGTAATCTCATCAAGGAGATTGGCAGCGACACCAGCCGCATATTCGATGCCGCATCAAACAGCATCATGAATACCGCAACAATCTTCCTCGGACTCTCCGTGGGTGCGACAATGACAGTGCAGTCGTTCCTCAACTGGCAGACAATAGGCATTGTGGTAGGCGGATTCTTCGCCTTCGGACTGAGCATCTTTGCCGGTATAATGCTTGTGAAAATATTCAACCTGTTCTCCAAGCAGAAAATCAATCCGCTCATTGGAGCCACAGGTCTGTCGGCTGTGCCTATGGCAAGCCGCGTGGCTAACGACATAAGCACAAAATATGACCCTAAAAACCACGTGCTCAACTACTGCATGGCTTCCAATATATCGGGAGTAATCGGTTCGGCTGTGGCTGCGGGAATACTTATTGCGTTCCTTGGGTAGGAAAATGAAGAGTGAAGATTTATTCTTCACTCTTCATTTTCTCCTCATTTCACTCGGCTTCCGCCCTGTCTTTATCTTGAATTTTGCCGAGAAATAGTCGGGACTGTCAAAGTTTAGTCTGTAGGCTATTTCCTTTATGCTAAGATTTGTTGTGGTGAGCAGTTCTTTGGCACGCTGCAGCTTCAAGTCCTGCTGATAGATGGCAGGCGACAACCCTGTATATTCCTTAAACTGTTTGCGCAATGTGCTGTAGCTTACACCCAGCATGTCTGCAATGTCCTGAATGCTCAGTGTACTCTCAAGCGACTCACGTATGTGCTGCTGCGCACGCAGCACCATGTTAACATGGGCGGCATTTTTGTCCAATACAATGTTGCGCTCAAGTGCATACATCAGTCCAATGAGATGATTCACTATGCCTGCAAGCAACTGCTGCATATACGCTTTTTCCTCCGTGGCAGCCTGCATGGCGTCCTTGTAGAGCGATATTATCTGCGTGCTGTAGCCAATGTGATAGACAGGCTTGCTTGGCTGTAGGAACCCGGCAGCCACCCGGTCGTCCATGTTTTTGCCCTTGAAGCCAATCCAGTATTGCTTCCATCCAATCTTGGGGTCAGGGCTATAGGTATGCCATTCGCCAGGGAAAAGTAAAAACACTTCACCCTCCTTTATCTTCACCTTGCCGCCCGTTGATGCGCTTTCAAATTCGCCCTCTCCCTCAACGGTATAAAGCATTTGGTATTCATTGAGCTCACGTCCCTTCGCAACATCAAAGTAATAGCCGTCGGCATGACCCGTTGTAGGATAAGGCTCGCCGTTGGCTATTTCCTCATAGCCCACAGTGCTGATGGTAAGTCCCCAGCGCTCATCTTTGTCATTGCATACAAGATATTTGCTTTTTTGCATACCTTATTATATATTTATATACTTCGCCTATCTTAATTGTCCTCGCAAGATTGGGCTGTAGTCCCCCCCCCACGGCATCCGGAACCAGAACGTCGACCCTTTGCCGTCGCCCTCTGAATCCACGCCAATGATGCCGCCCATCCTTTCAACCAACGCCTTACAGATGGAAAGCCCAATGCCGGTGCCCTGCACAAAATCGTTGAGTTTCATGAAGCGTTCAAACACAATCTCCTGCTTGTCCTTTGGAATGCCAAGACCTGTGTCCTCGCAATATACATATATGTAGTTCTCCTCCAAACGGTAGCCCACTTTTACATGTCCTTCGGTGGTGTACTTCACGGCGTTGTCTACAAAATTGGTAAGCACCAGCTCCACCACCTTAGTATCAATCTTTACATCAAGCTTCTTGCATGGATTATCCGTAATAAATTCCAACGGAGTTCCGGCCACAATAACCTTAAGCTTTTTGCATGCCTCATTAAAGAAACTGACAAAGTCAACATCTGTGACAACATGCACATTGGCATCAGCTCCGGCATCGATAGCGGAGATTTCAAGCAGGTTGCTGATAAGCTTGTCAAGAAGTTCGCAGTTCTTATTGATGATGCGTACATACTCGGCACGCTCCTCACGGTTCTCAGTAATACTGAACACATCGCAGAATCCCATTATTGCATTGAGCGGCGTGCGAATCTCGTGTGTCATATTGGCGAGGAACTCGTTCTTGCGCAGCCCTATCTCCATGGTTCGCTTAGTCTCACGCTTCAAATGCTCCTCATGCTCCATGTCCGAAGTAGTATTGCTTGCCAAGCCGAAACTTCCGCACACCACTCCATTTTCCACATTAGGTATGTAAGTGAGCGCATACCATGTAACCTTTTTCTCGCCTGTAAGAATATTTAACGGCACCTTTACCGTAAGATTGCTGTAATCAGCCACAATATTTTGTGGCGGCTCAATGACATTGAGCAAATTATTGCGCTCCTCATCAGTGTTCATCAGATTGAGCAGCATGTCAAACCCGATTGTTACCGACACGGTCGAATATCCATCATAAATTTTTATCAGCCGCTCTTTGGGGAATGTCTGCCATACACGTGTGTTTGTGGTGTTGAGCATCACCCGCAAATCACGCTCATAATGCTGCAGTTCCTCCTTGCGCTCTTTCTCCTTACGCTCCTTGTCGAGACTTTCCCGATATAGCTTACGCTCATCGTTGAGCATGTGTGCCATTACAAAGATGGAAATCACCTGTCCCTCAGCTCTTCGCACAGGACATACCGTAATCTCAACATAGTCGTAGACATCTCTCTGTGGAATGTTAAACTTATGACACACGGCAAAGTCATATAAATTGTCGGCAGAGATATTGCCAATCATCGGATCCATATCGAACAGACACGTTGAAAAATAATATTCATCGGCAGGGTCAGTGAATCGGAATATCTCCATCATACGCCTGTTGGCACGCTGCAAATATCCGTCGGAACTATATACGGCTATACCAATGAGAGGAATATTGAAAATCTGCCCGTACATATCTGACATTGACTGTTCAAACTGCTCACGCCTTGCTTCATCGGTGATATCAGTAATGGTGGTGATTATCTTGCGTTGCCTTCCCTTCTTGTCGGTCTCAATGATGCTGCTCATAATGTATGAGCGCCAGTCCTCGTCAGCGGGATTTCGTTTAATCCTATAGATATTTGAGATTGTGGCATTCCCGCCGACCATAGCCAGACGCTTTGCCAGCAGTTTGTCAATATCCTCCGGATGAAACATTTCGAAAAATTTGTCGGACTTGATGTTGTCATCCTCGAAGAAATCACCGTGGATATTTTCCATCTTTTCCGTTTTCAAGTCATTGCTGATAATATAGTTGTCGTTTGTGTGCAATGCCTTTTGCAGTATGTTTTCATTTGCAGCACACTGCCTGAGCGCTCTTTTCACCTGCCGCCGCATTATCCACACAATAAATATCAGCACACCTATGGCGGCAATAAGTTCAGCGATATACTGCCAATACAGCCACATCGACTGCTTCTTATATTCCAAGGGCGAGAACCACTTGGTGTTCACCATATCAAAGCTGCCATCCTGCATCATGTCATGAAACCTCGTGTCAAGCTCATTCACCAGTTCTCTGTCATACCCCACAAATGTCACTTCTGCGGCGGGAATGTCAAAGTCGGCAATATGCACGAGGTCACTCTCAGCCATATTGCTCACCAACTGCTGGAGCACTTTTTCGCTGTAAATATAGTAGTCTAACTTATTTCTGATAATCGACTTTATCCCCTGTCGCGGAGTACAGAACACCGTTGGACGGAAATGTTTGCGTATGCTGTCGGTAGCAAGATATGACGGAGCATAATCCATCTTTTTGAATCCTACCTTTGTGGAATCCATACCGCTCAAATCAGCCTTCGTCAGCGGCCGCGTACCTTTTTTATATGCCACAGCCACGTTATATCTCACCACCACACTCTTTCCCACGTATGTGTGCGACAATGCCATAATATTAGGACAAAGCAGCATATCACCCTTACGGCTGCTGAACTGCTCGAACACATCATCCCATGTAGCCATGCGAAACTCATAGCTTATCCCCATATCATCAAGAAGCATTGAAAGCACCTCGATATTATATCCCGACGGCTCTCCACTATCATCGCAGAACTCATAGGGTGCAAAGTCATTGTCGGCAAGAATCACCAGCGGATGCTCAGGCGTGTATTTCGATGCCAGTTGCGACCGTTTGTTGGCATCGGCGGCATACAGGCGCAACGCACCGACGCACATCAGCACCGCTGCCACGCCCACAACAATCAGCCTGTTGCATATCTGTCTTAATATGTAGGATTTAGTATCTTGCATCGAATATCATAATTTACATAGTTAGAATCCGAGAGAGTCGAGGAACGACCCGCCCCCGCCGTCATTATCAAGTTTCAGCATGTCGCTTCCTGCCAGTAGTCTGGCAGCATCTTCCGCCGACAGGCTGTCAAGATCTATATCACCAGTCAATAATGCGGCCTCACTGCCGGCAAGTATGGTCGCATCGCTTACCTGCTGTACGCTGTCCTCTGGCGCTTCCATCTCTTCTTTTCTTATAGCATGTTCTGCTTTGAACGGGATGGAAATCCATACTGTGGTGCCTTTTCCAAGCTCCGAATCAATATCAAACTGCCCGCCGAACTTTTCCACCAATTGCTTGCATATCATTAGCTTCAGTTCAGTCTTATAGTCTCCCTTCGTATTGTCATGCTCTGCTGTAAACATGGTGTTTGCCATCTGTTTGTCAAAGCCCCTGCCGGTATCGGTTACGGTAACAAGTAGCTTGTCATGATAATAATCGAGCGATGCCTTTACATACCCTCTGTAAGTATATATTGCCGAAAGAGCACATAGATTTGAAAACAGCAGTCCAATGTTACTTACATCCACAGCTCCGTAGAGCATTTCATAATTGCACTCCACAATACTACGCACACCAGGCTGAAGGAGGGTTTCCCATCCCATCTGACACTGCGCATTGAATATTCCAACCACATCGATGCTCTCATAGTTAAACTCCTGAATGTTGGCTTCAAGCCTTGACAGCAGCAGAATGTCGTCCACAAGTATGAGCAGACTGTGAGTATTGTCCTTCACCTCGTTTACAAACACTTGTTCCTCCTCGGGGGCGTTATTGTTTATAAGCATCTCTGCAAATCCCTTTATAGAGTTCAGCGGCGTGCGTATCTCATAGTTCATGTTGCGTATGAAGAAGTTCTGCAGGCGCTCTGTCTCCTGAGCTTTTGCAGTCTCGGCAGCCAGGCGCTTGTCTATGGCAACCCTTTCGGTGCGGTCGCGCAGCAGGCAATAATAATATGTCACCTTACCCTCGGCATCAAACATCGGAATGGCATCAAGGCTGTAATACACCGGATTGTTGTTGATGTCACGCAGCAATGTGCAGAATTGCCCCTTAAATGTTTTGTTTGCTCCGCGGTCCATCTGCTTGAGTATTCGCAGTGCCCTGTCGCGCCACGCCGTATGCAGCGTGAAGATACAGTCCATCTCAGTCATGACCACAACTCTGCCTCCTCTTTCAAATGTGAGGCTGCGGCTTGCCACGTCATACTTTGCCTGATAGGCATTCGACTCCAAAAGCACCTTGTCCACGCTTACCTGCAGCTGATTTAGCGTGGAGGTCAGCGTATAAAGTTTGGCTATCTGCTCATGCACGTGGCGCAAGCTTTCTACAATGCCTGTCTGCTCCCGTCCAATCTCAAACTGCCCCCGATATTCGCCCTCAATGTTGTGTAGAGGCAGCGAGATACTCTCGTAGTATATTTTCCTGTTTGGCAGGAGATGCGCCTTGTCGGTATTTGTGCGGTTTACCTCAACACCATCAGTGATGGTACACACATACTCCACATCGGGTCTGCACACAGCCATGTCACTGATATTATATTTTTTGTTCAGCACCAAGTCCTTATCATTTATCTCAAAAGTATTCATGGCATGGTCGTTGATGTTGATGAGCGTTCCGTCCTTGTCGAAATGGAGCACATCCATGACCATGGCATTAAACAATGTCTTAAATCTTGTATGAGTGTCTGCTGTATGGCGCCTGTTGAGTGTCTCTTCCGTCACATCGTGCTGCACTCCCAACAACTGCGTGGGTACTCCGCCCTTTTCCGCCAGCACCACAATGTCCACATCGTAGTAAAGCTCATTGTGCATATCGCTGGGCATGTGGTATCTCACCTTTATCTTTTCGCCATTCTGCTGCCCCCTTACCGTATTGTCTATCCTTTTCAGCACCTGCACAAAGTCATCGGCATTATAGAACATGGCAAACATGGCAGGAGTATAGTCTGTGCCTGTGGGTTCTCCGGCTGTGTCCAGAATTCTGAACATATCGTGCTCCACATCATATATCCACAGCGTGATTCTCGACGATTCAATATAGAGCGAGAACATCTGCTTAGCCTTGTTGCGCATCTGGTTGATGTTCATCAGCCTCACCCTGTAGAATATTATCAACACTGCTCCCAATACAAACACTGCGACTAAAAGGGTCATATTAAACGAGACGTCGGCAAACACCGGCTCCTCCTGGCTGCTGTGGCGGAACCACTTGTCCTGAATGGCCTTAAACTCATTGTTGGCAGACATTGTCTCATAAAGACTGTCCAGACGGGCGAGCAGCACGGTGTCTCCCGACACAAAATGATACTCGGCGTATGGTATGTTCATCGGTGTAAGCCGCACATTGTCAAGATGGTATTTATTGATAAGCCACATCAGCGACTGCGTGTTGTAAATCACCTTGCCGCTGTCGGTCTTGTTCACATTGAGACACAGTTCCTTCATGTCACCGTATGGCAATGCACTCTTTTCCAGAGCATTCTGCCGCATCAGATTATGCAGGAACCCGTTTGAGTGAACATATGCCGTATGGTTTCTAAGATCGTTGAGAGTGCGGATGGTCACAGCCTGCTTCTTAGGAGAAAGCACGCTATGGGTGAGCTGCGTGAGCACCGCATTGCCGTAAAAGCCTATATCATTGTTGTAGTTTGCCTTCAAGGCGCACGTCAAGTCGGCGTGACCGTCCGCCATGTCCTGCTTCACCTGCCCGTAGTGCTTCAGCCTTATCACATACGGTATGTCAAGTTTTTCCAGCATCAGCTTCACTATGTCGACATTGTAGCCCTTAGGGTCACCCTCCTCGTTTGCGAATGCAAAGGGCCAATAATCCCATGCATCCTCAAAAATCAGAGGATTGTTGTCGCTGTATGCCTTTTCCTGTGCTTTCTGGGCAGACATTCCCAGCACTCCCCAAGCCATGACGGCAATCAGTAATACTATATATCGTACAATGCGCATTAATACCATTTTAAGTTTCGCCTCCGGCAGTGTTACATTTTATTTAAAAATAGAATCCGCATCCACGCACAATGCCGAAAAACTTCGGGCAAAGATAAACATTTTTTGTCAAACTGCCAAATTTTTTGGAGATAATTTGTTTTTTGTTCCTGTTTTCCCCCATTTTTCTCACTTTTTCTTTGCTGTTTCAAATATTCTTATTACATTTGCAGATGAAATATAAAAAACAAACAACAATAATTTAAAACCACAAGTATGATAGATGTAAAAGAAACTCTGGCTCAGGCCGAGGAGAAAATGGAAATGGCAGTGATGTATCTCGATGAGGCTTTGGCACGCGTCCGTGCCGGCAGGGCAAACGTGGCAATACTCGACGGTGTGAGAGTGGAGAGCTACGGCTCGATGGTGCCTCTCAACCAGGTGGCAAACGTGTCGTGCCCCGATGCGCGCACAATAGCTATCCGCCCATGGGACAAGAAGCAGATACGCGACATTGAAAAGGCTATCATCAACTCTGAAGTGGGCATCACCCCCGAGAACAACGGAGAGATTATACGCCTCGGCATACCGCAGCCCACCGAGGAGCGCCGCCGCGAGCTTGCAAAGCAGTGCAACAAGGAGGGCGAGAAGATAAAGGTGCAGATCCGGGGCATACGCGCCGACGTGAAGGACAAGCTGAAGAAGGCAATCAAGGACGGTCTCGGCGAGGACTTGGAAAAGGACGCCGAGGACAAGCTGCAGAAGCTTCACGACAAGATGATAAAGCGTGTAGACGACCTGCTGGAGGCAAAGAACAAGGAAATCATGACAGTATAAGTGTGCCGGCGCTATGGAGCAAAAGCTGCAAGGACTGGTGATAAAGAACACCGGCTACTGGTACACCGTGCGTCTTGACAACGGCACCGCCATCGACTGCAAGATAAAGGGAAACTTCAGGCTCAAGGGCATACGCAGCACCAACCCCGTGGCAGTGGGCGACGTGGTGGACATCCTGCCCAATCAGGAGGGGACGGCGTTTATCACCGCCATCCACGACCGCAGGAACTACATCATACGCAAGTCGCAGAACCTGTCGAAGCAGAGCCATATCATTGCGGCAAACGTAGACCTTGCCCTGTTGGTGGTTACGGTGAACTATCCACAGACAAGTCTCACGTTCATCGACCGCTTTCTTGCCTCGGCAGAGGCTTACCGCATCGACGTGGTGCTGGTGTTCAACAAGACCGACCTGCTCAACGGCGACGAGCTTCATCTGCAGGAGATGATGATGGAGCTTTACCGCACAGTGGGCTACAGATGCGTGGCAATAAGCGCCGAGACCGGCGAGGGCACCGACGAGGTGCTTGCCATGATGCAGGGAAAGACCTCTGTGCTCAGCGGCAACAGCGGCGTGGGCAAGTCGACACTCATCAACCGTCTGCTGCCTCATGCCAACCAGCGCACGGCGGAGATAAGCGACGCCCACAACACCGGCATGCACACCACCACCTTCAGCGAGATGCTGGAGCTGCCCGAGGGTGGCTACATCATCGACACTCCGGGCATCAAGGGCTTCGGCACATTCAACATTGAGCCGGAAGAGCTTACAAGCTATTTCCGCGACATCTTCCATTTTGCCAAAGACTGCCGCTTCAGCAACTGCACCCACACCCACGAGCCGGGTTGCGCTGTGCAAAAGGCTGTGGAGGAGCACTATATAGCGCAAAGCCGATACCAGTCATACCTGTCGATGCTCAACGACAAGGACGAAAACAAATACAGGGAAGCGTATTGAGAAAATGAAGAATGAAGAATGAAGAATTTTCGTGCAAACCGAGTGGAGAGCCAACTGACGGAACAGCGAGAGCATAGCAAAGCTCGCTTTAGCTATGCCAAGTCGTGACGGAAGAAGACAAAGTCAAGCTTGCTTGAGCTTTCCCGAGGTGTAGCCGAAAATCGACGAAGTCAATGAAGAATGGGCTTGCGCCATTAAAGGCATGAATAGTGAATCGCCAACGTGATTCTTCATTCTTCACTCTTCATTCTTCATTAAAGATAAAAAACTATGGAACATCCAGAGAACAATGAACAGTATAAGGGACTGACCGTGAACAACGGTGTGGAACAGCCGTCAATCATTAACCCTTACCTGAAACGCCAGCGTGTAAAGCGCCGCGAACTGTCGGTTGCCGAGATGGTGGAGGGAATCATCAAGGGCGATGTCACCACGCTCAGCCGTGCCGTGACTCTCATTGAGAGCGTCAACCCCGACCACTATGCCAAGGCACAGGAGGTGATAGAGAAATGCCTGCCCTACAGCGGCAACTCAGTGAGGATAGGCATCAGCGGCGTGCCCGGCGCAGGCAAGTCTACAAGCATCGACGAGTTTGGAATACATATTCTTAAAGAGCACGGCGGCAAACTGGCGGTGCTTGCCATCGACCCGTCGAGCGAGCGAACCAAGGGCAGCATCCTTGGCGACAAAACCCGCATGGAGAAGCTGGCGCAGCATCCCGATTCGTTCATACGCCCTTCACCATCGGCAGGTTCACTGGGCGGCGTGGCACGCAAGACCCGCGAGACAATAATCCTCTGCGAGGCTGCCGGTTTCGACAAGGTGTTTGTGGAGACTGTCGGCGTGGGGCAGAGCGAGACAGCCTGTCACTCCATGGTCGACTTCTTCCTGCTCATTCAGGTTGCCGGCACGGGCGACGAGCTGCAGGGAATAAAGCGCGGCATCATGGAGATTTCCGACGGCATAGTCATCAACAAGTGTGACGGCGACAACGTGGACCGCTGCCAGCTGGCTGCCACCAACTTCCGCAACGCCCTCCACTTCTTCCCAATGCCCGAAAGCGGCTGGACTCCCAAGGTGATGTGTTACAGCGGATTCTATGGCACCGGCGTAAAGGAGATATGGGACATGATTTACCAATACTTCGACTTTGTGCGCAGCAACGGCTATTTTGTTCACCGCCGCAACGAGCAGAGCAAGTACTGGATGTATGAGACCATCAACGAGCAGCTCCGCTCGTCGTTCTACAACAACGCCACCATCCGCCAGCAGCTGCGCGAGGCGGAACAGACCGTGCTGCAGGGACATAAGACCAGCTTTGCTGCGGCAGGCGACCTGCTCGACGTCTATTTCAACAGCAAATAAGAAAACAAGACTACATGAAGTTTAAATGACTAATTACTGAAATATTGTCGGGTAATTACTGAGATATAGTCTGATAGCAGGCGAAATACTATTTGATAGCAGGCAAAAGCTCGTTTGGAAGTTTGCTTTTATGCAACAAACCGCTATTTGCACCGGCAATATTACATAGATTAGTGCTGTTTTTAGTACATAAAACTTATTGATAGAGACTTCTGTTTCCACCTATTCTACCAACTTGGTGGAATAAGTGGAAACTCATTTTATGCGAAGACATAAAAAAATTAAAATACCTTTTATATTTTTGTTATGAGCCCAATTTGCAGTAACTATTTATAAATTATACTTGAATAGTTAAATATCGTTATAAAAATTACATTTTATTATCTTTTCTTTTGATTACTCCGACAAAAGAATTACTTTTGCAACATCTACCTACGCTGTACGTACATTTATGTACTAAAGTGGCGGTGGGTACTACATAGTAAAAAGCGTCATCGATGCTTTGTCTTATGGCTTCTTTGAACCTAGGAAATTCAATGATTGCTGGTCAAGAGACAATGTCGGAAGTGTATGCTACGGGTATGAAATGACTATATCCCGAGGTGTGCTCAAGGAATTTCAATTCCTTTGGGCACACTTATGGAGAGTTTTATTATACAGCGTGGGCAGACTTTCTACTCGTTCACCAGCAATGGTTTTCCTAGGACCAAAAGAAGAGGACGAGTAGAAATGGGGGCTCACGTTTTTGCGTTGTAGTTAAGTTCACTATTTAATTAAATTGTCTTGCTGGGTCTCCAAGACACAAAAAAATAATAATTATGAAAAAAATTTTTTGTGTATTTGTATCACTTTTTGCCATGGTTTGTGCCGTTAATGCACAACAGATAAAAGATGATATTCAGAAAATGAGAGAACGTGCAGCCATACTTCAGACATTGGTGGACAGTTACAAGGTATCAAAAAACGCCAAAGTGGACGGTTATGGTGATGCCATGAAAGAGGCTGCGGTATTTGCAATCGACAATAGGGTACAACTTGAAAACCTTTATAAACGTCAGATTGG
>JAGAPI010000290.1 GCA_017623335.1 Prevotella sp. | reverse complement strand
GTTGTGCTCCGACATGTGTTTCGAGAGGTCGTCGAGCATCATCGTCGGCTCTTCGTGTCTCACTGCTCCGTACCAGAGCTTCTCGCCCTTGGTGTCACGCGGATTGGTTTTCTGTACCAGTTGAAATTTTAATGCCATAACGTTTTTGTGTTTTTAAATGGTTGAACTTAAGGTTTAATGTTTAAAAGCAGCTTGGGGAATCGTGAATGCAGCATTTGCGCGCGTGAATGCAGCATTTAGAGTCGTAAAAGCATTACTTTCGGATTGTATTGCAGTTCCTCTGAACTACAATACAAAGGTACGAAATTTCAGAATGGCATTTTCGGTTTTCTGCATGTTTCCGCAGGTTTCTGCAGGTTAAAGTTGATATTTTTATATTTATTGACAAAAACATTTGGAGGTTATGAATTTTATTCGTAATTTTGCAACGGATAATTTTTAAAGAAAGGATTATAATATGAATACCATATCAATCAACAACAGTTTATATAACTATGTTTCCCGCTGTGCGAAGCATAGCTCTATGGACGTAAACACTTTTGTTGAAGCCATACTTAAATATGGGTTGAATGATTTGTATCCAACACCTGACGATGCAAGTATTCATGATTGTAATCGCACCATGCCAAAAGACGTTTTGGTTGCAGCCGCAGAGTATGCCATTTCTGAATGTAATGCAGGTAAGGGGATACCAAATGATGATGTCGTATCTGTAATTGCAGAAAGACGGGGATGGAAGTGATATGGTCAAAAATCGCAATCGAACAGCTTGATATCATTGCTGAATATGTTGAGACGAATTATGGTGTCAACACAGCAAAGAAGTTGGTGAGAAATATAACGGGAAAGGTAAGCCGGTTGCTGTTGTACCCGTCAATTGGTATTCCCGACTATAAATTTACCACAGGAGCCAATAAAGAAATTGTAATAAGACATATTCAAATTTTCCCAAACGTATTATACTACGTAGTGGAATCAGACAAAATAATAATTATCTGCATAATGCACGAAAAACAGTCGCCTGAGACGGTTTCCAATATGATAATGGAATTTCTGAGGAAACACTAAATCACGGCTCTCCGAGATATTTCACGATCAGTTCCACCTGGCGCGATGTAAAGTTCTTCGCCCACTTGTTGTAATAGGTGGCCTGCAGCTCCCGCTGCAGGTCGGCATTGATGCTTATCCAGTTGTTCAGTGTGCGAATTGCATTACCGACATTGGCGTTGGGGCAGTAGAGTTGGGCAAGCTCCTGTTTGGTGTAGGGTTTTATTGTCATAGTTAATTTTGAATTACGAGTTACAAATTACGAGTTGTCGGCTAAAGCCGATGAAGAGTTGTTGATTCTTCATTCTTCACTCTTCATTCTTCATTCTTTTGGCAGGATGGCAGGATATTCATTAAGTTGTTGAAAAAGTCTATACATGCGTGTGAACTGTAATTTTGCTGGTGCTTGGAGTTCCCGCCCGCGTATGTGGGAGAGTGGGAAACAGCCTGCCAGTCCTGCCATCCTGCCATCGGGTCGGGGCTTATCCGTCTTCGGTGGCGTTTCTGAGATACAGGCGTATTTCCTCGGCGGTGCGCTCCATCACCCAGTAGCCGCGTATTCCACCGCATCGCGCCTCCTTGAAGCCCAGCTCACGGAACGCCCTGCCAATGCGCACCGCGCTGAGCTTCTGCGCGATGCCGCTGCCAACTATCTGCATGGCACGGCTGGCGTTCATAAACGTGGGAGTCTCGCCCTCAAGAGGTTGACGGAAGTACATGCTGACAAGCTCCAACTCCATGTTGGGGCTCTCAAAATTACGGTTATGGGCATTCTGAACCTTTATCTCCTCGGGAGAGAAATAGTAGCGGAAGCCGCTGAGGTAGAGCGCATACACCTGACTGTAGATGCCCTCGTAGTTGAGCGGGTGGTCGCGCGGCGAGGTGATGCTCTCCACCTCGAAGGGCATCCAGCGGCGGTTGCCCGTGGGGTCGCAGAGAAACTGCGGGTTGTTGCCCGTGCCGCAGAAGGAGGCGATATGGGGACGGTGGTCGGGATAGCGGGCGTAGGGCTCGCGCTCGTCGACATGCTCCATGGTCACGATGCCCTTCAGCCGGTTGAGGTCGGCGGAGGTCATGCAGTCCAGTTCCTCGTAGCACATCAGGGCGTAGCGCGAGAGGTAGACCATCTCGTCGCGCGTCATGCGGCTCACGTTGATTTTGGTGTAGAAATAGCGGCGCAGCTCGGGCGGCAGCAGATAGTTGAACCACGTGGTCTTATATGCACCCTGCTCGCCGATGAGCACCAGGATGACATGATTCACCGTGGTGCTGCCCACCCACGAGGCAATCATCGCCACGAGCCACTTCTTGAGTACGTCATAGAAAGGGAGCGTCCCTCCAGGCTTGACCCTCACCGTGGCGGCAAGGTCGGCAATGTGGTCATGGTCGCCACTGTGCCACTGCGGCAGGCTCTCCAGATAGTGGATGATGGGATTGAAATGGGGCGTATGGCTGCTGTTCACCACGTTGTTGATGTCTTCCTTCCTCACCCTGAATCCGTGCGCCATGTCAGCCCAGAGGGTGTTCAGTATGCGGTCGGTGAACGGCTTCCAGCTCTCGCCGCCGTCGTCATCGTTCTCTGTGTCGAAATACTCAATGCGTCCGCTGATGTCGTTGAGCCGCAGGCGGATGCTGTCGGAGAGAAACCGCATGATGTCGTCGATTCCGGCAGGAGGCAGCCCTGTGTCGCCGCCGCGGCGGCTGGACATTCCGCCATCGCTGCCCGTGCTGTTGAAACACGAGCGTATCACCTGCCCCGTGTCGGCATAGTCGCTGAATCGGGCCACTGCCCAGTCAATGCATGTCTGCCGGTTGTAGCGGCGCTCGGCAAGCATATATCCCACGCGCATCACATAGTCGTTGTGGCTGCCCGGGGCATATACGATGCCGTCGGCAGAGAGCCGCGGGGCAATCACGCGGTCGAAGTAGTCCTGTATGCGCTGTTCGGTCCGCTTCCTGCTGCTTACGGTGGCCGCCGTGTCGGCAAGGCTGCGCACCTCGGCGGCGGTGAACGGTGCGGCGGAGGGATTGAAATGCACCCCGGGGTCGTGGGCAAGCCCCGACAGACGACCCACGTTTTTGCACTGGCGGTCGGGATCCACGCCGAGCAGACGGGCGTAGTAGTCGTTGCCCGCGGCGAAGACCTTCTCGTAGAACTGCATCTGCTGGCTGAGACTGTAGCTCCTGTCAACCTCATAGCTGAAGATGATGCGCAGCCCGCGGCCGCTGATTGTAGTATAGCACAGCAGCGTGTGGGAATCCTCCACCGCCTTCCGGCGTATTGCGGCGAGCTGATCAGGGGCAACGTGGTCGAGGTCGACGAGCGACAGGCCCGTCATCTCCGTGATGTCGCCCCTGCTCTTGCCTCCCGCAAACGTCGCCGCCACGGCAAAGAGAGGACTCTCCTCCTTGATTGTCTTACTGCCGTCCTTACGATAAAGGGCGGTGATCTGGGCGAGGCTTTGGTCGGTGCGTATATACTCCGCCATCGCCTCAAGTGTGGAACTCTCGGGCCTCTTGCTCTTGAAGTTCCGGAAGCAGGTTATCTGCATGATTCTTAAAATTTAATTACAACACGTATAATGTTGTTTCGCGGTGTAAAGGTACTCATTTTCAGTGGGAAAAACAATAGATGCGTGTCTGTTACACAGTCACGGATTTAACGCAGATTTAACACATTTATATATATCATAACATTTATCTGACAAAAAAGGTGCCGCAAACTGCGGTTTCCGATAATTTATCATTTTTAATCTTCAATAGATGAAGACATTTTTTAAAAGACGTCATCAGTATCGGTGCTGCTCAGACAGCTCATGGATGGCGCAAGAGTGCTGAATGTCAGCACACTCATCAAGGCACACGTTGGTCGTGGTGCCCAGTTAAAAATCAAAAAAGGCGGTTTGCTCAACCTCTGCCAGTTCTACGCCATCGTGCGGTGCCTGCTCGGGCATGAGCGAACCGTTGTAGGCAAGCTGCTGATCCTGGCGCGGCTTCTCGACTGTCTGGAGCGCGACTATTCCGCCTGCTACGGCAGCGCCGGAGAACCGTTTCCCGGCGGCTACGAGGAAATGATGCGGAAGCTCATCGACTGCTGGCTGCAACATTTGGCAGAAAAATGACAAACAAGAAATGATCTGCGGCGGGGAGAAAGGCCCCGCCGCGGATCGAGGGAAATATAACATATAATGGAACTGAGAAAATATTTTGAGAAGGCAGGAGGCACCACTCTGTTGAAACAGTGGTGCAGGATGGGAGTGCTGCCCGTGGCTGTGGCAGAGTTTCTTCTGCTGGGGCACAGCAAGAAGGCTCTGGAGCAGTTGCGGATCATAGTGGGACTGAAAATTCTGAGAAGGCTGGAGCGTAAGTACGGACGGCTGCTGGATGACTTTCAAGTGGCAGATGAACGGAAAGAACATGGTGCCGCTCCACGGAGGATATGGATATTCTGGTGGCAGGGCATGGAGAACGCCCCGCTGCTGGTGAGGAGATGCTACGAGTCGGTGAGGGAGCACTTCGCCGACTGGGAGATAACGATAATCACAGAGAAGAACTACCGCCAGTATGTGACGTTCCCTGACTATATCGAGGCGAAGCGTGACAGCGGCGCAATAACGCTGACCCATTTTTCTGACCTGCTGCGGCTGGAGCTGCTGATAAAGTACGGCGGTCTGTGGCTTGACGCCACGGTGCTCTGCACAGGCAGCAACATTCCTGTGTCGGTGTTGAAGGCGGACCTGTTCGTGTTTCAGGCGCAGAAGCCCGGTGCCGACGGTCATGCCACGCTGATGTCGAGCTGGCTGATGTATGCACAGCCCCACAACACGATACTCCAGGCAACAAGAATGCTGCTCTATGAATACTGGAAGAGAAACAAGCAGCTGGTGGAGTATTTCCTCATACACTATTTCTTCACCATGGCGTGCAGCCGCTTCCCCGAAGAGGCTGCAAAAATTCCGCCTTTCTGCAATTCCGTGCCCCATGTCCTGCAGCTCCACCTGTTCTCCGAATACGATGCAGACCTCTATGAGGACCTGAAAAAAATGACGTGCTTCCACAAACTGAGCTATAAGTTCAGCGAAGAGGACATGGCGAAAAAGGGAACTTTCTTTGATGTGATAATAAAGGGGAAATAAACACACTTAAAAATTTTATAAAATGAATTACGCTTTACTTATAGCTGGCGGCTCAGGTAACCGCATGGGACAGGATATTCCCAAACAATTTATGCATGTAGATGGATGTCCAATAATTATCCGTACAATGCAATGTTTCCAGCGTCATCCTGACATAGACAGCATTGCCGTAGTGTGTCTGAAGGGATGGGAGACTGTTCTTCAAGCATACGCAAATCAGTTTAATATAGACAAACTAAAATATATCTTTCCTGGTGGTAATTCTGGCATGGAGTCAATACATAATGGTATCTATGGATTAAAGGATGCAGGTTGTGATGATGAAGACCTTGTTCTTATACATGATTCTGTCCGTCCTCTTCTCAGTCAGGAAATTATCAGCAGTAATATAGCTATCTGTAAGGCATACGGATATGCCATTACTGGAATCAGATGCCGTGAGGCAATTCTTGAAAGTGAAGACGGCTTTACGTCAACGACCAGTATTCCCCGTGACAAACTTGTCAGGACTCAAACTCCACAAACCTTCAGGCTTAGGAATATTTTGAATGTTCATGAGGAGGCTAAGGTTAAAGGCATAGCAGACAGCGTGGCCTCTTGTACTCTCGTTGCTGAGGTAGGCGGTCGTGAGATGCACATTGTTCCTGGTTCGGAAAAGAATATAAAAATAACAACGGTCGAAGATCTTGAAATATTAAAAGCATTGATGCACACGAGTAAGGATGAATGGCTTAAATAATATGACATGGGCATATTGTAAAAATGCAATGTGTACTGATTTTAAGAGGATAAGAACACGTTTGTCGGGGGGGGATTTTGTGTGCTTATTAAAAATAATTCTTCTACCACAGTTGAATTTGATTTTTTATTTTAGAATAGGCTCATTTCTAAAAAGTAAAAATAATATATTAGCCCGCTTCATATACCCCATAATAAAGTTATTCAAGTTTCGCAAGTTTGTTAACTCTCCATTT